>JAGAYB010000028.1 GCA_017940705.1 Selenomonas sp.
ACGGTAAGGCATCAGATGTGCTGGCCAATCCGCAGTCAGCTTATACCCAAAAACTGCTGGCGGCTGTGCCAAAACTGAGGAGGTCAGCAGCAGGCTATGAACAAACTTTTGCAAGTTGCGCATCTTAAAAAGATTTTCCCGAAAAAAGCTGGGATGGACATTGTGGCGGTTGATGATGTGAGTTTTTCCCTGCAACGGGGGGAGAAGCTGGCTATCATTGGTGAAAGCGGCAGCGGCAAGACCACAGTGGCGCGTATGATTGCCCGGCTTATAGACGTTACAGCCGGGCGGATAATTCTCGATGGTGAAGATATAACAAGAGCCAGCGGTAAACAGTTAAAAAACGTCTACGGGAAAATGCAGATGGTGTTCCAAAATCCCGTAGACAGCTTTGACCCCAGATGTACACTGGGGGACGGCATCAGCGAAAGCCTTATCAATCATGGGCGCAGTCAAAAGCAGGCAGACACCATGACAAAGAGCCTGCTGGCCTTGTGCGGACTGGAGGAGACATTTGCCAGGCGTTATCCCCATGAGGTCAGCGGCGGCCAGTGCCAGCGTGCGGCTATTGCCCGGGCATTGGCGATAGAGCCGCAGCTTGTCATTCTTGATGAAGCTACTTCAGCGCTGGATGTAACGGTGCAGGCTGAGGTTTTATCCCTGCTGAACCGTTTGCAGGAAGACCGGGGCATTGCCTATCTTTTTATCTGCCACGATATCGCACTGGTACAGGATTTCTGCGACCGAGTCATTGTGATGCAAAACGGCAGAATGGTAGAGGAAGGCTCGCCAGATGAAGTAATTAACAATCCGCAGCAGGCTTATACCCAAAAACTGATTGACAGCGTTTTGGTATAAGTCTGCTGCGAGAATGATACATTATGTAAACTGGAAGGAGATTTCAGCAAATGAAATGGAAAAAACTTTTGGCCGTGACACTGGGGCTTTGCCTGAGTGCCGGTGTAATGGCTGGCTGTGGCAGTGACAAGGCGGCAGGTACGGGGGGAAAGGTGCTAACTATTGGTGACACCACCTTTAACAGCTCCAACGAAGAACCTGATGTAAATCCCCATAATGCTTATGCCGGCTGGGCCTGCATCCGCTATGGCATCGGCGAAACGCTGATAAAATACTCCGACAATATGGAGGTTCAGCCATGGCTGGCAACCAAGTGGGAAAACACAGACGAGCTGACATGGAAATTTACTCTGAGGGATGACGTGACGTTTTCCAGCGGCCGCAAACTTGACGCAGCGGCAGTAAAACAATGCTTTGAACATTTGCTGGAGAACAATAAACGGGCAGCTCTGGATTTAAAGATTGCCTCCATGGAGGCCAACGGTCAGGAACTCATCATCAAGACCAAAGAGCCAAGACCGGCGCTGCTCAACTACTTAGGAGACCCCTATGCCTGTATAATTGACGTAGAGGCCGGTTTTGCCAATGGCATTGTAGCTGGTACTGGCCCGTACATAGCGGTGGATATAAAGACGGACGACCATCTGACCTTGAAGAAGAACGACAAGTATTGGGGGGGCACGCCCAAGCTGGACAAGATTACCATCCGCACCATCACCGATGGCAATACGCTGGCCAACGCCCTGCAAGCAGGAGAAGTGCAGGCCGCTTATGGCATGGCTTATGAAAGCTATCCGCTCTTTAGAAATGACAAGTACAATATTTCGCAGATTTCAACTTCCAGATGCTTCTTCGGCAAGATGAATTTTGCAGCTGATTCGCCCTGTGCTGACCCGGCGGTGCGTCAGGCAATTTCCATGGGCATTGACAAGGAAAATTTTGTGGCAAAGCTGCTGGATGGCAACGGCTTTACGGCTAACGGCGTATTTCCTGCCGGTCCGGCCTTTGGCGGCGACAAGGTGAAAGCAGAAAAATTTGACCCGGAGGGCGCGAAAAAGGTGCTGGAAGCTGCCGGCTGGGTGGATACGGATGGCGATGGTATCCGTGAAAAGAACGGTAAAAAGCTCGTTATCAAATGGCTTACCTATCCCAGCCGTCAGGAACTGCCGCTGTTGGCCGAATCCGCGCAGGCGACCTTGAAGGATATCGGTATGCAGGTGGAGGTCAATAATACAGCTGACAACAATCAGGTGGTAAAAGACCCCAAGGCCTGGGATGTTTACGCCATGGCCAATGTGCAGGCACCCACCGGTGACCCGGAATACTGGTTCACGGTATTTGCTACCTCCACGGCTACGAAAAATCAGGGTCAGTACAGGAGCGCTCGACTGGACGCTCTGGAAAATCAGCTGAGCCGTGAATTTGACCCGGCCAAGCGTGCTCAGACAGCGCTTGCCATGCAGCAGACCATCCTTGATGACCATGCCTTTGTATTCTGTTCTTTCCTCAAAATGAGCATGATTTCCAAGGCCAATGTCAAGAACTACACTTCCCATGCCTGCGACTACTATCAGGTGACAGCGGATTTGGACGTGGAGTAAATCTTGACAAAATAGCTGTGCATTGATATACTAATTGATGTTTTCGCGGATGTGGCGGAACTGGCAGACGCGCTGGATTTAGGATCCAGTGCCGCAAGGCGTATGGGTTCGACCCCCTTCATCCGCACCAGATGAATTTGGAGCGATAGCTTTCGGGCTATCGCTTTTTGTATATTTTCGTGTATTGACTTATTGCCTTCCATCGGTTACAATGTACGAGTGCTGTGAAGAAAAGCACAAAGTAAGAGGAAATCCAGAGAGAATAATCCTGTTGTTCTGGTGTACTGAAAGAACATAAGTTCTAGCGCAAGTTCTTGAAGGTGGTGCGAAATATCTTCAAGAAGACGAGGAGAAGGTTGTCGAAACGTCAGCGGATGCCTTCCGGCATGCTCGGCCGATAGATGCAAACGAAAGTCCTGTCGTGAGGCGGGGAACAAGGATGCAGGGAGCGCAGCAGGATAGTACAATTTCATAGGAGGTACTATTATGTGTGGTATCGTAGGTTATGTCGGTGACAAAGAGGCAGCAGGTTTCCTGCTCGAAGGTCTGTCCAAGCTGGAGTATCGTGGTTATGACTCCGCAGGCATTGCTGTCTTTGACGGAGCGAAAATCGGCGTGGAAAAGAGTGTGGGCAGACTGGCTGCACTCCGTGACAAGCTGAAAGGTCATGAGCTCAAGGGCACCATGGGTATCGGTCATACCCGTTGGGCAACGCATGGCCGCCCGTCCGATGTGAACTCCCATCCCCATACGGATTGTTCCGGGGATTTTGTGGTGGTACACAACGGCATCATCGAAAACTACCTGACACTGAAGGAAGAACTTATTGAAAATGGTCATTCCTTCAAGTCCGAAACGGATACGGAAGTAGTAGCCCATTTAATCGAAGAAGTATACAATGGTGATTTTGTAGCTTCTGTCCGCGAAGTTTTGCGCCGCATCGAAGGCTCGTATTCTTTGGTGTTCATGAGCAGCAAACATCCCGGTACACTGATTGCCACCAAGCAGGATAATCCGCTGGTCATCGGTGTCGGCGAAGGGGAAAACTTCATTGCTTCTGATATTCCGGCTATCATTGCCCGCACTCGCCGCACTTACATCTTAAGCGATGGGGAACTGGCTGTTATCACGAAGGACAGCATCAAGATTTCCAACCGTCAGGGTGAGCCTGTTACCAAGAAGATTTTTGAGGTAAACTGGAATGCAGAAGCTGCGGAAAAAGGCGGTTATGAACATTTCATGCTCAAGGAAATTCATGAGCAGCCGAAGGCTGTCCGTGACACCATGAGCCAGCGCATTGCCAAAGACGGCAAATCCATCGTGATGGATGAACTGAAATGGGATGCGGATTACTTAAATTCCTTTAACAAGATTTACATTGTGGCCTGCGGCACGGCTTATCATGCCGGCATGGTGGGCAAATACTATATCGAAAAACTGGCGCGTACAGTGGTAGAAGTAGACGTTGCCTCGGAGTTCCGTTATCGTGAGCCGATTGTGGACGAAAACACGCTGTTTATCGCTGTTTCCCAGTCCGGTGAAACCAGTGACACGCTGGCAGCCATGAAAGAATCCAAGCGGCTTGGTGCTAAGACGCTGGCCATCACCAACGTGGTTGGTTCGTCCATTGCCCGTGAAGCTGATCAGGTGCTCTACACCTGGGCCGGCCCGGAAATTGCCGTGGCTTCTACGAAGGCTTATACGACTCAGATTGTATTGTTCTTCATGCTGGCGCTCTACATGGCCGAAATCAAAAAGACCGTTGCGCCTGAGCGTGTGGCTGAACTCATTGCCCAGCTGCAGAAGATTCCGGCACAGATCAGCGAAACGCTTTCCGATGTGGAACCTTTGAAGACCTTTGCCAAGCGCTATGGTTTCAATGATGATGTATTCTACATTGGCCGTGGTCTTGACTACCATGTTGCTTTGGAAGGTTCCCTGAAGCTCAAGGAAATTTCCTATATCCATGCGGAAGCCTATGCCGCCGGTGAACTCAAGCACGGTACCTTGGCGCTGATTGTGGAAGGTGTTCCCGTTATCGCTCTGGCTACGCAGAAGAGCGTTTACGAAAAGACCTTGTCCAACATCAAGGAAGTCAAGGCGCGTGATGCCGTCGTTATCGGTATTGCCACCGAAGGCGACGAGGAACTGGAAAAATATGTTGACCATGTGATGAAGGTTCCCGAAACGGACGAACTCATCATCCCGATTCTCACCGTTGTTCCCTTGCAGCTGCTGGCATATTATGCCGCTATTACCCGTGGCTGCGATGTGGATAAACCGCGTAATCTGGCTAAGTCCGTTACAGTTGAATAAGAATGGTTTTTATGGCAGGATGGGCGTATTGCTCATCCTGTTTTTTATAGATTTTTACGATTAAATGTGATAATATGAATAGCGCAGGCCATTGACAAGACAGTACGGTCTGTGCCGATGTGCCTCAGGCATAAATACATGATAAGAAAAGGGACGATAAATGGAAAAAGAACTCCTGCGTCTTGAACGCGTAAACAAAAGCTACGATGGTCGACAGATTCTTGAAGATCTGGATTTGACGATTCACGAGAATGAATTTGTAACACTCTTGGGCCCGTCAGGCTGTGGCAAGACCACCATCCTGCGGCTGATCGGCGGCTTTGAGACACCTGACAGCGGTAAAATCTGGTTTGATGGTCAGGACATTACGAACCTTCAACCGGAAAAACGGCAGGTCAATACGGTATTTCAGAAGTATTCGCTGTTTTCCCATATGGATGTGGCGGAAAATATCGCTTTCGGCCTGAAGCTGAAAGGGAAGAGTGCAAGTTACATTCGCGATAAGATAAAGTATGCCCTGAAGCTGGTAAACTTAGATGGCTATGAACATGCTCAGGTGACACAGATGTCCGGCGGTCAGCAGCAGCGCATTGCCATTGCCCGGGCTATTGTAAACGAGCCTAAGGTATTGCTTTTGGACGAGCCGCTTTCTGCGCTTGACCTCAAGCTGCGCCAGAACATGCAGCGTGAACTGGTAAAGATAAAACGCGAGCTGGGGATAACTTTCGTTTTTGTTACGCATGACCAGGAAGAAGCCCTGTCCATGTCGGACACAGTGGTCGTTATGAATCAGGGTTGGATTCAGCAGATTGGCACCCCGGAAAATGTTTACAACGAACCGGAAAACGCCTTCGTTGCCGACTTTATCGGTGACAGCAATATCATTGACGGTACGATGATTCGGGACAGGCTGGTGCATTTGCTCGGCAAAGACATTCCCTGTATCAATACAGGCTTTGGCGAAAATGTCCCCGTAGACGTGCAGATTCGCCCGGAGGATATTCAGATTTGTGCCCCGGAGGAGGGGCAGTTCTCCGGCAGAATCAAGCAGGTGGTCTTTAAGGGCACGGTGTATGACATCACCATTGAAGCCGGCGGCTTTGAGTGGCTGGTGCAGACCATTACCGGTCATGAACAGGGCAAGGAGGTCGGCATAAAGCTGGCCGCTGCTAATATCCAAATCATGGCTAAACCTGAATCGGAGGATGAGGAGGCGGTGACCGATGAATGAGCGCTTCACAAGCCAGCGTTTTCTGGCTTTGCCCTTTGGTCTCTGGGCGGCATTGTTTATCGTGCTGCCGTTGTTTTTTATAGTTTGGAACGCTTTTACGGACGGGACGGGCAGCTTTACGCTGGAAAATATCCAGACGGTGCTGCAATGGGAGTATTTGAAAGCGTTGGGCTTGTCGGTGGAACTGGCTCTTGTCAGCACCTTTATCTGCCTTGTGCTGGCATATCCCTTGTGTCTTATCCTGCGCGAGCGCCGGGAAAATCTGGGGCTGCTGGTCTTTGTGCTGTTTTTGCTGCCCTTGTGGATGAACTCCCTGCTCACCACCATGGCATGGCAGACCATTTTGGAAAAACACGGCATTATCAATATGTTTTTGCAGTGGCTGGGAATGCCTGAGGTGCAGATAATCAATACGCCGCTGGCCATCATTATCGGCATGGTCTATAATTTCCTGCCGTATATGGTGCTGCCCCTCTATGTGGCGCTTAATCGCATTGATTCCAGTATTATCGAAGCGGCAAGGGACTTGGGGGCCAATCATTATCAGACGCTGAAAAGGGTATTGCTGCCTTTGTCCATGCCGGGCATTATCAGCGGTTCCACCATGGTCTTTATTCCGGCACTGACTACCTTTGTTATCAGTGCTTTGCTGGGCGGCAATAAGGTGCTGCTGGTGGGTAACATCATTGAACAGGAGTTTACCGCCGCCTATGACTGGCAGCTGGGCAGCGCACTTTCCATGGTGCTTATGGTTTTCATTATCTTAAACATCCTGCTGGAGGCTTTCACGGATAAAGAGGAACGCCATCAGGTTGAGAAAGGAAGGCCATAATGCAGAAAGTAAAAAATATTTATCTTGGTATCATCGTGGCCTTCCTCTATGCGCCGATTTTAGTACTGATTGCCCAGTCCTTCAATGCCAGCCGCTACCGCGGTCAATGGACGGGCTTTACCTGGGAATGGTATGTCAAGCTCATTGAGAGCGAGGATATCTTAAATGCCTTTACCAATACTTTGACCATCGGTGTGACCTCGGCGCTGCTGGCTACGCTGCTGGCTTTGCTTACGGCTCTGGGGATGCGGCAAATGGGGCGGCAGAGCCGGATGTTTATGCGCGGTCTGGCCAATATTCCTTTGCTCAATGCCGATATCGTTACAGGCATTTCGCTGATGCTGCTGTTTCTGGGGCTGGGACTGCGGCTTGGTTACGACACCATTTTGCTGGCGCATATCGTCATCAACCTGCCCTATGCTATGCTCTGCATATTGCCGCAGGTACTGTCCATGGACATGGTCTGCTATGAGGCTGCCCGTGATTTGGGGGCGTCATCGCTGCTGGCTTTCCGCAAGGTCATCCTGCCGGAACTCATGCCGGGGATTGTGGCCGCCTTCCTGTTGTCCTTTGCCATGAGCGCTGATGACTTCATCGTGACCTATTTCACCAAGGGTGCAGGCATTGAGACGCTGACTACGGAAATATATTCGGAATTAAAACTGGGCGTGCATCCTGAAATGTATGCTTTGTCCACCCTGTTCTTCTGTGGTGTTCTGGTCTTTGCGGCACTTCTTATGCTGAATTATAAGGTTATACGCCGTTATCGGCAGGCAGAAAGGAGTGGCAAGGCTTAATGAAATTCTTAAAAAATATGTATGGCCGCTCATTGTTATTAGTGCTGCTGGTGCTGAGCTCGTTTTCCCTGTCCGGCTGCGATATGTTCGATGATGATGCAGAAGACGGCGACAATGTGCTGTATGTATACAGCTGGGGTGACTACCTCAGTGAAGATGTCATCAAACAGTTTGAGGAGGAAACAGGCATCAAGGTGGTACTGGATGAGTACGACACCAATGAGAGCATGTATCCCCGTATCGCCGAAGGCGCTGAGGCCTATGATGTGCTGTGCCCGTCAGATTACATGATTGATAAGCTGATTCACAATAATCTGCTGCAGCCATTGGATTTTAATAAGCTGCCTCAGGCCAGGGCAAATATCGGCAAGGACTTCTTTGAACAGTCCAAGACCTTTGACCGGGAAGGGCGCTATACTGTTCCCTACTGCTGGGGAACAGTTGGCATCATGTACAACACGAAATTGGTGGATGAACCGGTGGACAGCTGGAAGATACTGTGGCAGGAAAAATACCGGGACAGCATCCTCATGCAGGATTCTGCGCGTGATGCCATTATGATTCCCTTGAAGATTTTAGGTCGTTCCATGAATACGACCAATCAGGCAGAACTGGAGGCAGCCAGAGATATGCTCATCGCCCAAAAGCCGTTGGTACAGGCTTATGGCGTGGATGATATCCGCGATAAGCTCAGCTCGGGGGAGGCGGCTTTAGGCGTTATTTTTTCCGGTGAGGCCATCAATCTCATGAAGTCCAATCCTGATTTGCGTTTCCAGCCGGCGCCCAAGGAAGGTACAAATGTCTGGATTGACGGCTGGGTCATTCCGAAAAATGCCCGTCATGTGGAAAACGCGCATAAGTTTATCGACTATATGTGCCGTCCCGATATCGCGGCGGCCAATTTCGAGGAGCTGGGTTATTCTACGCCGAACATCGCTGTCCGGGAACTGGTGGAAGAGGATTTAGAAGATTACGTTGACATAGCTTTTCCGCCGGAGAACGTGTACAAGGGACAGGAATCCTATAGCTATCTGGGCGAGGCTCTGGATAAGCTGTACACGAAATTATGGCTGCAGGTAAAAGTTAATTGACCGCAAACAGGAAATCAGCGCTCTGTTGTTGAATATCTCTTAAGGAACGATATTCAAGAGGAGGAATAGACATGAATGTAAAAGCAGAAGTGTTTAAGAAATATCTGGAAGAGAAAAAAATTGAGGCTTTCCAGATTGAAGAAGTAAAAGATGATGCACAGGAGACAGTGGTCTTTCGTTCGCATATCGTAGTGGAAGGCCAGCAGCTGCCCACACTGGTGCTGCTGGATGCCAGCGTATTTTCCATGATTCGCGTGCAGATTTCTCCCAAGGCCCGCACCGAGGAAAATGAACTGGCTGTGCTGCGTATGATTAGTGAGCAGAACATGAAATACAAACCCTTTAAGCTGTATTTTGACCAGAACGGCGCTTTGATTCTTGATGTCTGCCTGCTGACTCCGGGTAATGAAGAAAAGGATTTCCCCCTGCTGGGTGAAGAGGTTTACGGCATGTTCGATGTGCTGATTAAGTTCTTAGAGGAAAACTACCGCAGCTGGATGAAGGAAATCTGGTAAGGTAATCTTGCAAATGATATAGTATATAAGCCTTGTCCATGAATTTTTGGACAGGGCTTTTTGTTTACATATTTACAATGCCCATTGACATGATAGGTGAATATATTATACGATGGATACATCGTGAGATAACTTGGCAAGAAATGGGGAAAGTATATGCAGGATTTTACATTAGAGGTTCATGGCTGTCATGAGTACGACAGGACGGGAGCTATCAGCGAACCACTTTACATGTCGGCTACCTTCCGCCATCCCGGCTTTGGCAGGAGTACCGGCTACGATTATGGCCGGGTGGCCAATCCCACCAGAGATACACTGGAGCAGGCTGTTGCCATGCTGGAGCAGGGACAGCGCTGCTGGGCAGTATCTTCCGGCATGGCGGCCATCAATCTGGTGCTGAAACTTTTCAGTCCCGGCGACCATGTGCTTTTGTCTGAGGATTTATACGGCGGTACAGTCCGGCTGGCAAATGAAGTATACAGCCGGTACGGCATCGAGTTTGAATATGTGGATACCACAGACACTAAGCTGGTAGAGGAAAAATTTCGTCCTGAGACCAAGGGCTTGTTCATCGAAACGCCCTCCAATCCCATGATGCTAATCAGCGATATTCAGGCGCTGTCACGGCTGGCTCATGCTAATGATGCGCTGCTGATTGTGGATAATACATTTCTCTCGCCTCATTTCCAGAAGCCCATTGCCCTGGGGGCAGATATTGTTGTGCATAGCGGCACAAAATATCTGTGTGGTCATAATGATGTCATAGCCGGTTTTCTGGTAGTGGCCGATAAGGAGAGCGTTGCTGCCAAGCAGGTGGAACTGCTGGTCAAGTCAGAGGGGCCGAACTTATCTGCTTTTGATGCCTGGCTCATGCTGCGCAGCTTGAAAACCTTGGGCGTGCGTGTGGAAAAACAGGCGGAGAACGCTTTGACTATTGCCCGGTGGCTGCAAAAGCAGCCGCAGGTGACAGCAGTTTACTATCCGGGACTTCCTGACCATCCGGGCTATGAACTGCAGGCCCGACAGGCCAAAGGCTTTGGCGGTATGGTGTCCTTTAAGGTGACATCTGCTGACCTTGCCAAGAATGTGCTGGCGAAGCTGAAACTTATCGCCTTTGCGGAAAGCCTTGGGGGCGTGGAAAGCCTGCTGACGTATCCATTGGCACAAACCCATGCGGAAATGCCGCAGGAACTGCTGAAAAGAACCGGCCTTGATGATAAACTGCTGAGGCTGTCCGTGGGGATTGAAGCAGTGTCGGATTTAATTGCTGATTTACAGCAAGCCTTGGAGGGTTGAAAGATGGTTGATTTTACAGAAGTAATCGACAGGCGGGGAACTGCCTGCCTTAAATATGATTTTGCCGTGGAACGGGGCTATCCTGCTGATGTGCTGCCCTTTTGGGTGGCAGATATGGACTTTAGGACACCGGAGCCGGTTCGTCAGGCGTTGAAAAAAAGCAGTGAGCATGGAATTTTTGGCTATACGGATGTGACTGCTGAATATCGGGATGTGCTGGAAGACTGGTTCCGGCGCCGTCATAACTGGCAGACAGATAAGGAGGCCCTGGTGGTCACTCCCGGGGTGGTCTTTGCCATTTGTACGGCTGTCCGCGCGTTCACTGCTCCCGGGGACAGCGTGCTGATTTGTCCGCCGGTTTATTATCCCTTCTCGGAATCCGTCAAAAGTAATGGCCGTAAGCTGGTGGAAAGCCCTTTGGTGGAAAAGGACGGTCATTATGAGATTGACTTTGCGGATTTTGAGGCCAAGATTCAGGCTGAGCAGGTGAAGATGTTTATCCTGTGCAGCCCGCATAATCCTGTGGGCCGTGTCTGGCGGAGAGACGAGCTGCTCCGGCTGGCTGATATCTGTCAGCAGCATGATGTATTGGTGGTGGCTGATGAAATTCATCAGGATTTTGTACGCAAGGGGCATCAGCATACTGTTTTTGCGTCTTTGTCACCGCAGACGGCGCAAAATGTCATAACCTGTACAAGTCCCAGCAAGACCTTCAATCTGGCCGGCTTGCAGATATCCAACATTTTTATTGAAAATGCCAAGCTGCGCCAGCAGTTCAAGGCTGAACTCACCGCCGCAGGCTACAGTCAGCCCAATGCACTGGGCTTGTTTGCGGCTCAGGCAGCTTACCGAGAGGGAGAGAGCTGGCTGGAAGAATTGCTGGCCTATCTTGAGGAAAACCTTGGCAGGACGAAGGCGTTTCTGGCGGAAAAGCTGCCACAGGTAAAACTGATTGAGCCGGAGGGAACGTATCTCTTATGGCTTGATTGCCGCGCTTTAGGCTTTAGCAGCAGAGAGCTGGATGAACGAATCATTCAGCAGGGGAAATTATGGCTGGACAGCGGCTGGATTTTCGGGCGCAGCGGTGCCGGTTTCCAACGCATAAATATGGCTTGTCCATGGTCTGTACTGCATGAAGGGCTGAATCGTTTGGCCGGCTGTTTGAAAAAATCCTAATAAACCTATTGACATGATGGGTGTAATAGTGTAACATAAAGTCATCCTCAGAAGGGGATGAAAACTGACTGGATAACCAGAGGTTTTGCATAGGTATAGTTCTATGCAAAACCTCTTTTTCTATTTAAGGAGTGGTTTTTATGGCAGAGAACAAGAAAAAATTAGTATTGGATGTTATGGATGGCAAAGCAGCTGCCCGGGTACCCTCAGGTTTTTGGTTTCATTTTCTTGATGATGAAATTCATGCTGATGCCTTTAAGAACCCGGAACTTACTGATATTTTGCTGCAAGGCGAGGAAAAATACATCGAACAGTTTGCCCCGGATTTTGTAAAGATCATGACAGACGGTTTCTTCCCTTATCCCCATGAAGGGCTTAAGCACGTCAGCAAAGCAGCTGATTTGCTGGAGGTTCAGCCGCTGCCGGAGGATTCGCCGTGGTTTACCCGTCAGCTGGCTTATGCTAAAAAGCTCACGGCTAAGTATGGCGATAAGGTGGCTATGTTTTACAACCTTTTCGGTGCGGCTACGACCTTTAAGTTTATGCAGCCCACTATACCGGAAGGCGAGGCGCTGCTGACCAGACTGCTGCTGGAAGATAAGACAGCAGTAAAGCATCTTTTTGATGTTATCGCCGGGGACGTGGCCAAATTGGCCGCACGGCTGATAAAGGAAGCCGGGGTGACAGGCATTTACTTTAGCGTCCAAAGCCCGGAAAGCGGGAAGGTCACCCGGGAACTTTACGAGGAGGTATTCAAGCCCGGGGAACTGCAGGTTTTGAAAGCGGCCAACAGGGAAAGCAATTACAATATTCTTCATATCTGCGGTTATGCCGGACATCACAACAAGCTGGAATGGTATCAGGATTATCCTGCCAAAGTGTTCAACTGGGCTGTGGTGATTGAAGGGGTATCCTTGGAGGAAGGCCGCAGCTTGTTC
>JAGAYB010000207.1 GCA_017940705.1 Selenomonas sp.
CCGTCAAAATCAGCGTGCTCCCTGTCCATCTTGTTGATAAGGAAAGCCCGCGGCAGGTCGTTTTCCTCGGCATAAGCCCATGCCGTTTCCGTGCCGGACTTTATCCCCGAGGAGGCCGAAATAACGATTAAGGCGCTGTCAGCAGCCACCATCGCACCCTTCACATCGCCCACAAAATCAGGATACCCCGGTGTGTCGATGAAGTTCAGTTTAAAATCGCGCCATTCGCAGGCCACCAGCTTGGAGCTGATAGTCATTTTGCGTTTGCTTTCCTCAGGCTCGTAGTCCAAAGCACTTGTGCCTTCCTCGACACTTCCCAGGCGCTTTACCACGCCCGTATTAAACAGGCAGGCATCTAAAAGACTGGTCTTACCGGTTTTACCATGTCCAGTTACAGCAATGTTGCGGATATTGGTACTCTTGTAGTTCTTCATCGACAGTCCCTCCATTTCATTTGCTATTTTCTTTATTCTCTGAAAATGAAATAAATCCTGCTAGATATATAAAAAAGCCGCCCTTACTTCTGTAAGAGCGGCCATTGCCGTCAAATTAGTATTTAACGCTGGATTTGAAAGCCAGGCTGTCGCTAGCAGCAATCTTAATGGTTTCACCCGTCTGCGGGTTACGGCCGGAACGTGCGTTGCGATGTGCTTTCTTGAAAGTACCAAAGCCAATCAGGCGGATTTCCGCATCAGCCTTAACGCTGTCCTTCACCGTTTCCAGAACTGCATCAATAACTGCTTTCGTATCTTTCTTGGATACGCCAGCTGCTTCTGCAACTTTGTCAACCAAAATAGTTTTGCTAATAACTTCTTTTGCCATAGTAGTAATCCCCTTTCAAAGTACTAACAAGTCGTATTATAGCCGATAAATAAAGGCTAGTCAACCCAAAAGCATAAATTCCGCTTGTTTCGTATTAAAATCATGCAAAAAAAGCGCAGCACTTGACAGACTGCGCTTTGCAAAGCATTTTTCCTGTAATCAGATTTCCTGAATAATCGGGAGAATCATCGGACGGCGGCGGGTCTTTTCAAAGAGATAACGACCCAGCGCATCGCGGACATTGGCCTTGATGGCAGCCCATTCCTTAACGCCTTCGTCCTCGCAGCGGTCCAAAGCCTGCTCGACACGAGCCTTGGCTTCATCCATAAGGGCTTCGGACTCACGGACGTAAACAAAACCGCGGGATACGATATCCGGGCCTGCTACAACGGTATTGGATGCCCTGTCCATTGTCACCACGATAATGAGAATGCCGTCCTGAGACAGCTGACGGCGGTCACGCAGGACAATATTGCCCACATCACCGACACCTAAGCCATCGACCATGACCATACCGGCCGTAACCTTGCCGGCCACCTGCCCCTTGTCTCTGGTAAATTCAAAGACATAGCCGTTTTCACCGAGGAAGATATGGTCTTTTTCCATACCGAGTTCCTGTGCCAGCTTGGCATGCTGTACGAGATGATGGTACTCGCCATGCACGGGGATAAAGAACTTCGGTCTTACCAGATTGTGCATGAGTTTCAGCTCTTCACGGCTGGCATGACCGGATACATGTACGCCCTTATCACGTCCGTAAACAACGTTGGCGCCAAGACGCATGAGATTGTCAATGGTCTTTGATACCATCTTTTCATTGCCCGGAATCGGCGTAGCGGAAATGATAACCGTATCATTGGGAACGATAGTTACCTTGCGATGGTCGGACATCGCCATGCGGGTCAGCGCTGACATCGGCTCACCCTGACTGCCCGTAGTGACAATAACGATTTGTTCGGGACGATAGTTATTGATTTCATCAATATCAATGATAGTTCCCTCGGGAGCGTTTATATAGCCAAGCTCCAAAGAGATAGTCACTACGTTTACCATGCTGCGCCCCAGCACAGCCACCTTGCGCTTGTAGCGCACAGCTGTATCAATGACCTGCTGTATGCGGTGAACATTGGATGAGAACGTCGCTACGATAATGCGGCTGCGTGCGCCATGAAAAGCCTTGTCAAAGGCAGCCCCCACCGTGCTTTCACTCATGGTATGGCCTTCACGCTCTGCATTGGTGGAATCGGCCATCATCAGGAGAACGCCCTTGTTCCCCAGCTCCGAAAAGCGGCGGAAATCCGTCATCTTGCCGTCAATGGGCGTATAATCCAGCTTGAAGTCACCGGTATGGACAATCATGCCCACCGGCGTTTTGATGGAAAGCCCTACGGCATCGGGAATGGAATGATTAACGCGGATAAAGCCGACGCTAAAACAGCCGACATTTATTATGTCACCCTGCATAACCGAATGCAGATTGCCGGAATCCACCCCGTTTTCCTTGAGACGTCCTTCCAAAATGCCCAAAGTCAGCCGTGTACCATAAACAGGCACGTTGAGCTGCTTGAGGACATAAGGCAGCGCACCGATATGGTCCTCATGACCATGGGTCAGGACAATCGCTTTAATCATGTCGCGATTTTCCAAAAGATAGCTGATATCAGGGATAACCAAATCTACCCCCAGCATATCTTCCTCGGGGAACATGAGACCGGAGTCAATCACCAGAATTTCATCATCCACCCGGACAACGGTCATGTTCTTACCGATTTCCCCTAGTCCGCCCAAGGGAATAATCTGTAGTTTTTGTGCTTTAGACAAAAAATTACACCTCCATAATTCAGTTGTAAACTTGCTTAAATTTATTTCATTGCGTCTGCGCAATTAAAGTCCGAACAATTCATTCCTTGTTATTTTATCATTGTCCTGCACAAATTGCAAACGAAATTGTGGCAGCCAGCCTGCCTGTACACAAAATATAGAAAAACCAGCTGACCGCATAAGCGGCCGGCTGGCAGTTTTCCTATTCACTTTTACATATCAGGGCGCACGCCGGTCTTGCCGGTGAATTTATGGTAATTGCCTCCCTTGCGGCGGCTCATAAGCTCGTCAAGGAGCTGGTCAGGCGTCAGCTTGTGATAGGCCAGCAGCACCAGACAATGATACCAGAGGTCGCCCATCTCGTAGAGCACTTCCTCGCTCTTGTTGTTCTTGGAGGCGATAACCGTTTCCACGGCCTCTTCCCCGACCTTTTTCAGTATCTTGTCCTGCCCTTTCTCAAACAGGTAATTGGTATAAGAACCTTCCACAGGATTCAGCCGGCGCTCCTGAATGACGTTATAGAGGTCATTGAGCACCGTAGCCAGAGAAGTTTCCTGCTCCGGCTCTACCACCATCAACCCCTTTTCCTTTTCTTCCACGAGCTTGCGGCCGCTGAAACAGGTATATGTACCTGTATGGCAGGCTACGCCGGTCTGATGTACCTTAATCAGCAGTGTATCACCGTCACAGTCATAGGAAATTTCCTTGACCTGCTGCTTATTGCCGGACTCCTCCCCCTTGTTCCAGAGTTTTTGCCGGCTGCGGCTGTAGTACCATGTATAGCCCGTCTCAATGGTCTTTTGCAGGGATTCAGCGTTCATATAGGCCAGCATGAGCACCTGTCCGTTTTCCTCCTGCACCACCGCCGGCACAAGTCCCTTCTCGTCAAATTTAATCATGGAAATGTCAATGTCTTTGCTCATAATCTTACCTCCACGCCCCGTGATTTTAGATATTCCTTGACCTGACGCACGGTGAATTCACCGTAATGGAAGACTGAGGCGGCAAGCACCGCATCAGCCTTGCCTGCTGTCAGCACATCATAAAAGTGTTCGAGTTTCCCCGCACCGCCGGAAGCGATAACCGGGACATTTACCGCTTCGGACACAGCCCGGGTCAGCGCTATATCGTAGCCGTCTTTGGTGCCGTCAGCATCCATGCTGGTGAGCAGAATTTCCCCCGCTCCAAGCTCTACCGCCTCCCTTACCCATTCCAGACAGTCCAGCCCCGTGGGTTTACGGCCGCCGTTTATATAGACCTCCCACTTATCCTCGCCGCTGCGCCGGGCATCTACCGCCAAGACGATACACTGGCGGCCAAATTTTTCCGCCCCCTGACGAATAAGCTGAGGGTCTTTTATCGCAGCCGTATTGACGGAAACCTTGTCAGCGCCGGCCTTTAGCATACGGCTCATATCTTCCAGTGTGCGAATACCGCCGCCCACGGTAAAGGGAATAAACACCTGTGAGGCGCAGTCCCGCGCTACCTGAACGATGGTATCACGCTTTTCATTGGACGCCGTGATGTCCAAAAAAACCAGCTCGTCAGCCCTTTCTTTATCATAACGTGAAGCCAGCTCCACCGGGTCACCGGCATCCCTGAGACCGACAAAATTTGTGCCCTTCACCACCCGGCCGTCTTTAACGTCCAAACAGGGAATAATACGCTTGGTATAGGTAGATGTACTCATACAGTTCATATCCTCTTCTAAAAGTTACAAAGTTACTCCCTTATTTTACAATATTTGCGTTTTGTTTACAAGTTTACAGGCAGCTGCCAAAAATGACCGGTCAA
>JAGAYB010000208.1 GCA_017940705.1 Selenomonas sp.
AATTTTTTAGCGGCTGAAATCACCGCTTTTGCCGCCGCTTTTACTATCGAGATGGATAACGCTGATTTCCATGCGTTTGTCGATAGCCTTACACATATCGTAAATGGTGAGGAGAGCCACGCTGACGGCATGGAGCGCCTCCATCTCCACGCCGGTAAGACCGGTGACCTTGACGGTGGCGCTGGCTTTGACAGCACAGGGCGAAGACAGCAGCTCAAAGTCAAGGCTGCACTTGCTCAGCGGCAGAGGGTGGCAGAGGGGAATGACATTGCTGGTATTCTTGGCGGCCATAATGCCGGCAATACGGGCAACGCCCAGAACATCGCCCTTGGCAGCGGTTCCCCTGGCGATGGCTTCATAGACCGCAGGGCTTACTTTGATAAGCCCCGAAGCTGTTGCGGTGCGTACAGTGGGGATTTTGCCGCTGACATCCACCATAACGGCCTGCCCCTGTTCGTCAAAATGATTCAATATATTTTGCGACATAAATATCGGCTCCTTGAGATTGAGATTATTTTCATTCTAACAGTATTTATATACGATTTAAAGTCTGTAATTTAAAAGGAGTTTATTTTTCGATGTCGAAATACATACAGAAACAAAGGAAATTGTTACTTATTTTTATGTAAAGTGTGCAGGGAGGGATATTTCAAGATGAAGAGCAGGAAAATTTTATGCGGACTGCTGCTGGTGCTGGCGGCGGTACTGTGTCTGGCCGGCTGTGGCGGCACCAGCAGTTCCGGCAAAGTGTATTATCTGAATCATCGTGATGGTGATTCTTTTACGGACCTCATTAAAACGAATTTTGATGCCAAGGCTAAGAGCAACGGTCTTGAAGTGGAGTATTTCGATGCCAAGGGGGATGTCAATCTGCAGATTGACCAGCTGCGGGCAGCTATCGAGGCTAAACCGGGCGCTATCGTTCTGCTGGCGGTAGATGGTTCGGCTATCGTACCCGTGGTGGAGAAGGCAAACGAAGCCGGCATCCCCATTGTCATTACAAACCGCGGACTAAATGGCGGTAAGTTTATATCCTGTATGCCTAATGAAAAACAGGCCGGCATTATGCAGGGGGAATACATGGCCAAAAATTTGCCGCCTAACGCCAAGGTGGTGTATCTGGAAGGCGAAAATGGTTTTTCCGGCAGTGAGGCGCGCAAGGCAGGTTTCAAGGAAGCGTGTCTTGACAAACGCCCGGACATCCAGCTGCTGGCCAGCACTGTGGGTAACTGGAGTACTGCTGACGCCTTGAAAAACGTGACCCTCTGGACGAAACTTTTCCCGCAGATTGACGCGGTTATTGCAGCCAACGACGGCATGGCTATCGGCGCTGTACAGGCATTGAAGGACGCCGGGCGTCTCAATGGCTGCCTTGTATCCGGCGTAGATGCCGTGGACGCGGCTTTGCAGCTGGTGAAAAAGGGCGAGATGAGCCAGACTGTACTGCAGGATTCCAGAGCTTTGGCCGACGGTGCTTTCCAACTGGTGCAGGACTGCTTGAGCGGGAAGACACCAAGCGACATTACGGTGGATTTCACGTCCATAACCAAGGATAATGTCAACCAGTTTGCCAAGTAAGGAGGGAGCAGTAGCATGGAAAATTTAAGTGTCAGAGTCAAAATCTTACTGCTCTCAGGAATCATGCTCTTGATTACCTGCGTGGTAGCAGCTGTAGGAATTTTTGCCAATTCGCAGGCCAAGCAAGCCTTGGATGATATGTACAATTACAACCTGATGACCACTCAGTACTTGAATGATGCCAACAATCAGCTGCGCGGTATTGATGTCGATGTGGCTTATATGCTGCAGCAGGATTTTTCCGTGGACAGCCGCAAGGTGGTACTGTCTGATATCAGCGGACGGCTGGAAGCCATCAAGGGGGATATCGAAAAGGTCAAGGAGATTGACCGCAGTCCCCGGGCACAGGCAACCATTGAAAACTTGAATAAAAATCTGGCGACTGTTGAGGGGAAAGTGAAGGCCGTAGAATCCTTGGGGAGCAGTCCCGAAGACAAGGTAAAAATGTTTAACAACCTCTCAACGACCAGTGTCATAGCATCGGATTTAGCTGTATTGACGCCTGATAATGTCTTGCAGGGCAAGATGCTGTTTGAAGAGAACAATGCCAACTATGCGCTGGCCATCAAAGTGTTTGTGGGCATTGTGCTCTTGGGTCTGCTTATAGGCGTGGCGGCGGCGGTGGTGATTGCCCGCAATATTGCAGGGCCGCTGGCCACTTCGATTGAACATCTGAATGCCGTAGCCGACGGGGATTTGACTCAGGATATGCCGGCGAGCCTCGCCCAGCGGCAGGACGAAGTGGGCATGATGGTACAGGCTCTGGACAAGATGCAGCGTGCCCTGCGCAGTGTGCTGAAAAATGTCCATGATGAGGCGGAAAACAGCGCGCGGATGGTAAATGAGGTTCAGGGGCTGGTGGGCGACCTTAACAGCAGTGCTCAGGATATGTCAGCCGTAACCGAAGAAATGGCCGCCGGTATGGAAGAGACAGCTGCTTCGACCACGAGCCTGCAAAACATCAGCGACAGCCTCAGCGAAAAAATTCACGCTACGGCCAAAGCTGCGGCAGAAAGCGAAACGTACACGGTAGAAATCGCTCAGCGGGCTGACAAGCTTAAAAGTGCCATGGAAGAATCCAGCCGCGAAGCGGAAAGAATCTATACGGATACCAAGAATTCCCTGGAAGAAGCAATTGCCTCGGCCAAGGTCGTGGAAAATATCAATCA
>JAGAYB010000209.1 GCA_017940705.1 Selenomonas sp.
ATTTTAGAAGGCGAAGGGATATTGTCCCCCGGTGGAAAGAAATCGTGGAGTTTGACAACAATAAGGAGTATCCTTACGAATGAAAAGTATAAAGGAGATGCACTATTACAAAAAAGTTTTACCGTAGATTTTCTGACAAAGAAGAAAAAGAAAAACGAAGGTGAGGTTCAGCAATACTATGTTGAGGGCGCTCATGAGGCTATTGTAACGCCAGCTATCTTTGAGATGGTGCAACGAGAGATGGAACGGAGAAAAGGTGTGAAGGGAAATAAGTACAACTGCACTACATTCCTTTCGGGGAAAATAAAGTGTGGTGAATGTGGAAGTTGGTTTGGCCCCAAGGTGTGGCATTCCAATGATAAATATCGTCGGACGGTCTATCAATGCAACCATAAGTACAACGGTGAGTATAAATGTAGCACCCCGACAATAACTGAGGATGATGTAAGATGCTGGTTCGTTGACGCAGTTAACAAAATCTATAAAAATAGAAATGATATATTAGTTGACATGGGGGCTGCGATGTCTGCCCTTGACCATCAGGATGAACTTGTAACGAAACAAGAAGAGTTAGAGAGTTGGCTGGAGCAGAAACATTTGGAGATAGATGCGTTGATACTTCACAATGCATCACAAACTATCAATCAGGATAGTTACCAAAAGAAATTCGATAGGTTAACCAAGGAATATGAAAAAGGTAGAGATGAACTGGACAGTATTGCGGCTAAGCTAGGAGAGAACAGGTCAAGGAAGGAAATGCTGCATGAATTTATTGATACGATTCGAGACAAAGCAACTTTGGTGGAGGACATAGATGAGAATCTTTGGATGGCGCTGTTTGATTGTCTGGTGGTCAATTCTATGGATGATGTAAGATTTATCCTGAAGGATGGCAGAGAAATAAAGGTATGAAGACAAATAGGGCCGCCTTCTTCTCTACGGCGATAGTACTGGAGAGCAGAAGGTGGTTATATTTTATTTGAAGGATAGTACCATATAGATATCTGGACTAATATTAATGAAGAAATTGACCATACGCATGCTCGTTATGTCCCATGGAAATGTGTTTTCCATAAGGGCAGGGGATGATAATGCGTATGGTCTTTTGAGTACTTTTTAATAAAGCGCAGGGGCAATAGGGATTGTTAAGACAGGAGGATACCTCTTCCAATTGCCATAAAGCCCAATACTACGGGCTTTACGCGTTGTATCAAAGATGGTCACTTATTGGACGTAGGGCAGGGGGATGCCGCGCTTATCATTACGCCGGCAGGAAAGGCCTTTATGTTTGATACAGGCGGCACGAGAGACAGGGCTTTTGATGTGGGTGCCAGAGTGGATGTTCCCTATCTGCTGCATTATGGTGTGCTGCAGCTGGATGGTGTATTCCTGAGCCATGCTCATGAAGACCACGCAGCCGGCTGCGGTGCTGTTATGAAAAAACTGCCTGTCAGTCAGGTAATCACAGCGGATGAGGGGCTGGCTGATTACGCACGCAGTATGGGCTGGAGTGACAATGAGCCCTTGCTGCATAAATTCCATACGGCCCGGCAGGGAGAACGGCTGACCGTGGATGGCGTGACCATCGAAGTGCTGTTTGCGCCGCCGCTGAAAGAAGCGGACAATAAAACCGGCAATGAGGCTTCCAATGTCTATCGTGTGTCCTATGGCAGCGTAAGTTTCCTGTTTACCGGGGACCTGACCCGGGAAAAGGAGGCTCAGCTGCTGGCAGAGGGTATAAATCCTGCCAGTACCGTGCTGAAGGTGGCACATCATGGTTCAGATACCAGCAGCTCGGAAGCTTTCCTGCAAGCCGCAGCACCGCAGTATGCCGTAATTTGCGTGGGGGCAGACAACAGTTTCGGGCATCCGAAAAAGGCCGTGCTGGAGCGTTTGCAGGGACGAGGCATAAAAATACTGCGCACTGATAAGCAGGGCGCAATAAAATTCTGTACGGACGGTAAACACATGAAGGTGACAACCTTTGCTGAGAACTAATCAGCATGCTCTGGCAGGAAAATGACCGTTGATGTAGAAATATTTCAACATGATTTGGTGAGGACAACGTATGTGTCCATGGAGCTTTCAAGGGAGGTAAACGTATGAAGAAACTGTTTAAAATCGGCGGACGCGTCATTTTGGGAGCGGCTCTTTGCGGCTGTTCGTATTTTGCCCCGGCATACGCGATGGACGATATGGCGGCTTTTCGCGAGGCAATCACCATGCCGGCAAAAACCGGTATTGATGGACAGGTACTGCGTGAAAGCGTCAGCCTGTATGTGCCCATCGGCCATGCCAAGCTGGAATTCATGGCGCAGACAAAACAAGGGACGGCCCGGGTGTCCGGGGCAGTGGATGTCCTGCTGAACGATGATGATGGCGGAACGTTTACGCAGAATATACCCTTTTACATCGACCAGAATAAAACTGATATGACGATTTATTATAAGACAGGCAAACGCTGGGAAAAATTTCAGGCGCCAAGTTTAGCGGCAGTTTTGACCGATGCTATCGCTACCCCCAACAAGCAGGAAATCGAAAAGCAGATAGCCTTTGTTAAGGATGTAAAGGTGGTTAGGGAATCGAATAACCAGCGCACGATGTTCGTCAGATTGGACAGCAACAAGGTAGCTGATGCCATCAAGGAATACAGTGAAGCAAATCCGGCGGACAAGGGCACGGCAGATGACAAAGAAGTACAGGGGACGTTTATGCGCTGGCTGGATGAAGGCACACGCAAGGCGGATATCTGGTATATGTGGACAGTGGACAAAAACAGCTGGCGGACTGTCACCCAGAGTCTTGATTTGTCGGGGATAGTCAGGGAAACGGCACAGGCAGCCATGAATGACAAGAGCGTAAAGTGGGATCCCAGTGTAGAGGACTTGCTTGCTTTAATTGCCTATTACAGTGATATGAAGGAATATACGGTGTTCCTCGACCAGAAGGCAGAGAAAAAGCTGGAACTGCCCAAAGAGGCCAAAAATGCTGTACTTGTCAAGGATATGATAGCAGACCCAAAGGCCAAGAAGTAAAATGTGCGCAGAGAGGAGGACTGGTAGGATGGTGACGTCAAACAGGTTTTTGCAGCGTTATTGTTTGGGCTTCGTCCTGCTTTGCCTGTGCCTGTTTCTGCTGATGACGGGCAAGGCCTTTGCACATGTCGAGCAGTGGGCTGACCCGGGGTACGCCTTCAAGGGTGTGCAAAAAATGCTTGTCTATGATTTTGACATGTCAGCGGTGAAGCTGGATTCAGACATTGCTGAAAAGAATTTTCACAGCGTTTTCTGGGAGCAGGTCAATAAGCAGAAAATAACAGTCCTGCCGCTGCAGCGAGTGGAGAATAAAGTTTCCCTGCTGGAGTATAAGGACATTGATAAACTGCGGCAGACCAATCCCGAGGCTGCCGAGGCCATGTGGAAGAAAAATCTCTCGCAAGTGGTTGATGTTTATGCCAAAACAAAGTATTTGCGTTACGATTATACTTCAAGGGTGATTCCGGCTCATACGGAGTGGCGTACCCGTTATGTAACGTATACATACTATGACAGAAACGGCAATAAGCATCACGAGTCCGTGCCCGAACAGTATCCGGTATACGTGCCGGAAAGAACCGTTTGGACACTTACTCAGCAGGTACGTCTTGATGTGTATGATGCCAAAACGGATAAGTGCATCTATTCACGCAATGAAATCCGTTCAGATGATGACGTCGGCGATGGCAAGGACATATTTGAAAAAATCGTGAGAAACAGCTTTAAGGACTTCCTTAAAAATGTACAAAAGTAAGATGTAGATAAGACGCCCAGGGGGCTGATGATATTTTTGCGCTGAGATGCAAGCGTCAAACGCGCCGAAAAACATCATCAGCTTCTTGGGCTTAATTTTGCATAAATGTGGTGGCAATCAGACGGGCAGAGGGCTTATGAAGTTTTTGCGCTGAATTTGCAAGCAGGAATTTTCCCTGCCGCTGTAGAACTTAACAGTTGTAAGTCTTATGTATGTAGGAGGATGATTTATATGACAGCAGAAGAATTCAAAAGTGCGGCGAAGAAGTTAGGCATTACGGATGCCGCAGCTGAGCAGACTGTTGAACTGCATGAAAGATTTCTGCGCATGGGCATGACCCCGGCCAGCTATGAGGAGATACTGGCAGCCAGACAGAAAAAAGACTGCGTGGAAGTGTTCGAGGAGGCATTAGCAACGCAGTGAAGAAGTAATGAAACATTTTCAGTTGCATATAGACGTGAATAAAAGGCCATCACTTTAAGTGTTGGTTTTTTATTTTGTTAAGAAAGCAGGATTTGGGAAGGTAATGTAGAAAGATTAAAATAATATTAGGAAATTTGCACTTTAGGAGGCGCAAGGGATGGGAAAGCAACAGAAAAAGTGCGAGCAAGACAGGCTTACACGCTCAATTTTATTAGGCTTGGCAACTGGTACGTCATTGCTGCTGGCTTGTGGAGGAACCGCATCTGCAACGACATTATCGGAGTACAAGGCACAGCTGGCGGCAAATGCGGCAGTAGAGGCTGGTAGCGGTGAGA
>JAGAYB010000210.1 GCA_017940705.1 Selenomonas sp.
ACTTTCCGAGATGGGCCCCATGTCCACCAAGGAAATCATTTTGAGCTTCATCTTCGTCATTGCGCTCATCATGTGGGCAACAGGCTCCTATCA
Source organism: Selenomonas sp. (assembly GCA_017940705.1). The sequence continues at coordinate 94 of JAGAYB010000210.1, forward strand.
TGGTATTGATTCTGCCTTCGTAGCACTGCTTGGCCTTTCGGCTATGCTGCTGACCGGCATCCTCAACTGGTCTGATGTGGCACATCAGCATGCGGCATGGGATGTACTCGTATGGATGGGCGTATTGGTAAATATGGCAGCCTTCCTCTCCAAGTTCGGTCTGATGAAATGGTTTGCCGGTGTTATGGCTGCTCAGTTTGCCGGCATGGAATGGATTATGATGCTGGTAGTGCTCAGCATTATTTATACCTTCGCACACTATCTGCTGGCCAGCAACTCGGCACACATCATGGCCTTGTTTGCCGCCTTTGCTACGATTCTGGTAGCAGCCGGCGCTCCGGTTCTGGGCGTGCTGATTCTCTTCGGCGCTCTCTGCAACAGTGCTTCTTTCCTCACTCATTACGGCTGCGGCGTTACACCGATTTTCTTCGGTGCCGGCTTTATGGGACAGGGCGAATGGTGGAAGATTGGTTTCATCATCACGGTTCTCCATATTGTGGTCTGGATGGGCGTTGGCCTGCCGGTGATGAAGGTTATAGGTATGTTGTAAAAAAGTTCATAGACAAATTTTTAAAATGTACTTGAATGTATTTTGTATACATGATACAATAAGAGCAAGTCGAAGGATTATTGATAAATAAATACAAATTATGATTCTGCGGCTGCTGTGTGATGATATGTGTTTAATGGTATATAAGGAAAGGAACGTGGATAACAATGAGAAAAGAGCATGACTTCCTCGGCGAACTGGAAATTCCTGATGATGTGTACTATGGTGTGCAGACTACTCGTGCCATTGACAACTTCAAGATTACCGGTCAGAAAATTGATTCTGACTTTGTACAGTCCTATGCCAAGGTAAAGAAGGCTACTGTTATCGCTAACATGGCTACCGGCCGTATGCCGAAGGAAGTTGGCGAGCCTTTGAAACAGGCTGCTGACGAAATCATCGCCGGTAAATTCCTTGACCAGTTCCCGGTTGACCCTATTCAGGGCGGTGCTGGTACTTCCGTAAATATGAATGTCAATGAAGTTATGTGCAACCGTGCGCTGGAAATCATCGGCAAGCCGAAAGGCAGCTATGATATCATCAGCCCCAACAACCATGCGAACATGGCTCAGTCCACTAATGATACTTTCCCCACCAGCATCAAGGTTTGCCTGTCCTATAAGGGCAAGAAACTGACGGCTGCGCTGGACAGACTGGCTACGGAATTGGAAGCAAAATCCGTAGAGTTCAAGGATATCCTCAAGATGGGGCGTACACATCTGCAGGATGCTGTTCCCATCACCCTTGGTCAGGAAATGGGCTCTTATGCTTCTGCTGTCCGCCGCGGCATCGACCGTATCAACCATGCCATTGACAGCATTCATGTGGTCAACATGGGCGGCACGGCTGTAGGTACGGGTCTCAATGCAGAGCCTGAATACATCACGAAGGTTGCCGAAGCGCTGACGGAAGTAACCGGTGAAAAATATGTTACTGCCAGCAATATCATTGATGCTACCAATAACACGGATGGTTTCTCCGATGTGTCCAGCGCTATGAAGACCACGGCGCTGGTGCTCATCAAGATGGCCAATGACTTCCGTCTAATGGCTTCCGGTCCGCGTTGCGGCCTCAATGAGCTCAAACTGCCGATGCGTCAGCCGGGTTCCTCCATCATGCCGGGCAAAGTTAATCCGGTTATTGCCGAAGTTCTCGACCAGGCCTGCTATCAGGTAGTAGCTAATGATATCGCTGTATCTCTGGGCGTGGAAAACGGTCAGTTCGAGCTGAACGTTATGGAGCCGGTTATCAGCTTCAACCTGTTCAATGCTATGACCTATATGACCAATGCTGTTAATACTTTCGTTGACAAGCTGCTGAAAGATTTGCAGCCGAACAAGGAACAGTGCCAGGAATGGCTGGATAAGAGCGTGGGCATTGTAACGGCTATGCTGCCGCATATCGGCTATGAAAATTCCGCTATGATTGCCAAAGAGGCTTACAACACGGGTCGTCCGGTGCGTGAAGTAATTCTGGAGAAGGGGCTTATTTCCAAGGAACAGATGGACAAGATTCTGGAACCGAAGGAAATGACCACTCCGGGTATTGCCGGCAAATGATAAGCTAACCCGATAACATTTCCATACAAAAACGGCTTGGGGATTTCCCCAAGTCGTTTTTTCTGGTGGCAAAGATTGGCGTTTGGGGTTATAATAGGAAGATAGCAAATACATGGGCCAAGGGGCTATGAGATATGGAGAGTGAGAATTGTGTTAGACATTAAGTTTGTCCGTGAACACTTGGACGAGGTGCGGCAGATGCTGCAGAACCGTCATAATCCGCTGAATCTGGATGATTTTTCTGCGCTGGAAAAGGAACGCCGTGAGCTGCTGCAGCAGACGGAGACGCTGAAAGCTGAGCGCAATGAAGTGTCCAAAGTTATCAGCCAGATGAAAAAGAACAAGGAAAATGCTGATGGCAAGATTGCCGAAATGCGCGCTGTCGGGGAAAAGATTTCTGCGCTGGATGCCAAGCTGAAGGACGTAGAGGAAAAACTCCGTGATATTCTGCTGCATATTCCGAATATGCCCAAGGCTGATGTACCCATTGGCAAGGATGACACGGAAAACCCGGAAGTACGCAAGTGGGGGCAGCCGCGTCAGTTTGACTTTGAGCCTAAGGCACATTGGGATATTGGCACGGATTTGGATATTCTTGACGCTGACAGGGCGGCCAAGGTTACGGGGGCACGGTTCATGTTTTACAAGGGACTGGGCGCTCGTCTGGAACGTGCCTGCATCAACTTCATGATGGATTTGCATGCCAATAAGCACGGCTATACGGAAATGCTGGCGCCTTATATCGCGAATAAGGACAGCATGACCGGTACGGGGCAGCTGCCGAAGTTTGCGGAGGATATGTTCAAGCTGGAAGGGCAGGACTACTATCTGGTGCCGACCGCCGAAGTGCCGACGACCAACTATCATCGTGATGAAATTCTTGACGGCGACAAGCTGCCGGAATACTATAGCGCCTACACCGCCTGCTTCCGTGCGGAGGCAGGCAGTGCCGGGCGTGATACGCGCGGCCTTATCCGCCAGCACCAGTTCAATAAGGTGGAGCTGATTAAGTTCGTTAAGCCGGAAACCAGCTGGGATGAGCTGGAAAGCATGGTTGACGCAGCAGAAGATGTACTGCGTATTCTGGAACTGCCGTATCATGTGGTTCAGCTCTGCACTGGTGATATGAGCTTTACTTCCGCTAAGACCTACGATATTGAAGTATGGTTCCCCTCGCAGAATAAATACCGGGAGATTTCCTCCTGCTCCAACTGCATGGATTATCAGGCTCGCCGGGCTAATATCAAGTTCCGCCGTGACAGCAAGTCCAAGCCGGAATTTGTGCATACGCTGAATGGCTCCGGTCTGGCTGTGGGGCGTACCGTGGCAGCTATTCTGGAGAATTATCAGCAGGAGGATGGTTCTGTGGTTGTGCCGAAGGCATTGGTGCCTTATATGGGTGGCGTTGAGGTAATCCGCTAAATCCCTCCATTGATGCCAAAGGGGTGGCTCTTTCATTACATATATACAACAATATATGATGAAGTGTCGCTTGTTGCTGGACAAGATTCGCTCTTTGCTGTAATATAGATAGGTAATTATCTATTATTATCGGTAAAGAGCGAATTTTTAATGTAAGGAAGGTGTAGTTTTGGAACGGAATGGATTTTCTACCCGGTTAGGGTTTATTTTGGTATCGGCAGGCTGTGCCATTGGTTTGGGAAACGTTTGGCGGTTTCCGTATATTACCGGACAGTATGGCGGTGCATCTTTTGTACTCATTTATCTGTTGTTTTTGGCTATCCTTGGTCTGCCGATTATGGTGGCGGAGTTCGCTGTGGGACGTGCCAGTATCCGCAGCGCGGCGATGTCCTTTGATGTGCTGGAACCGAAGGGAACCAAGTGGCATTGGTATAAGTACGGAGCCATTGCCGGAAATTTGCTGCTGATGATGTTTTATACCACGGTATCGGGCTGGATGCTTTATTACCTGTATAAAACGGCAAGTGGCGGTTTTACAGGGCTGGATGCTGCCGGTGTGGGCGGTGTCTTTGGCGGTCTGCTGCAAGACCCGGTGACGATGGGCGGTTACATGGTGGCTATTGTGCTTTTGTGCGGCGGCGTTTGTTATCTGGGCGTGCAGGCCGGTGTGGAACGCATCACCAAGTTTATGATGACATGGCTGCTGGTGCTGATGGTTATTCTGTCCATAAATTCGCTGTTGCTGCCCGGCAGCGCCGAGGGCTTGAAGTATTACCTGTACCCTGATTTCGGGCGGCTGCTGGAACACGGCATCACGGAGGTGGTCTTTGCGGCCATGGGGCAGGCCTTTTTTACCTTGTCCATCGGTATCGGCGCGTTGGCTGTGTTTGGCAGCTATATCGGCAAAAGAAAACGGCTTACGGGTGAGGCTGTCTGGGTCATTATGCTCGATACCTTTGTGGCCATTATGGCAGGCCTTATCATTTTTCCGGCCTGCTTCAGCTATGATGTCAATCCGTCAAGCGGTCCGAATCTGCTGTTTGTGACCCTGCCGAATGTCTTTAACGCCATGCCTTTGGGGCGGCTTTGGGGAACATTGTTCTTCCTGTTTATGACCTTTGCTTCTATGTCCACGGTCATTGCCGTGTTTGAAAATCTTATCGTCTGTTTCTTTGAGCTTTTGCGCGTGGACAGACACAGGATTATCCGTTGGGGGATCCCCTTGATTATTCTGCTGTCAATGCCCTGCGTGCTGGGCTTTAATGTCTGGAGCGGTATCCAGCCTTTGGGGCCGGG
>JAGAYB010000211.1 GCA_017940705.1 Selenomonas sp.
GAGCAGGGCAATATAACCCGACAGGCAGACCACGAGAAGAATCAATGAAATATTTAAGATAACCTCAAAATTTATGATTGCATTTAACATTATTCCTGCCTCCTCAAAAAATATCCTTTATCATACGTGAATTCTGCGGAAAAACTGGCTGTCCCCGGAACTGCTGGGGCGGATATCATAGCCCAACTTGGCCATTTCCTGCAGCTTCACCAATGCCAGATTGATATTGCAGTTCATCTTCCGGGCCAGCGAAAACTCATCACAGCCGTCCTTTATCTCCGCATACACCTCATCGGTATCCATCAGCAGATGAGCCGCAAAGGCGTTGGCCTCGTACTCCACCCGGCTGTTCAGCCGGAACAGTTCAAACTCGTGCAGCTGGGCGTCCTTGGCCAAATCCCGGTGCAGCTGGTCATGGCCAATTTCATGCGCCAGCACCATATTCAGCCAGATATCATCAAGATTGGAGTTGAGAAAAATAAACCGGTTGCGCCACTTGCAAAAGTACATACCTAAAAGATTGGTAAAGTTATCGTTGTACAGCACCTTGATATTTAAGTCCCGGGCTATCTGCTGCATATCCCGGGTGCCGGCCTGACGCACCAGCTCCCGGGCCCGGTTGTGGCACCACTCTGCATTCATTCACTCACCCCTGCTCTTTGCGTCCGTACTTCCTATTTTCCTTTTTTGCCAGCCAGTAAGCCTCCTGCAGGGACTGCATAACCGCATCGCGGTCTTCCTCAGTCAGTTCACCGCCGGCAAACAGCCCCGACAGCTCACTTACAAGTGCCGTTGCCTGCTTCATGCCCCTCGCGCCGTATTTTGCTCCCACCTGACTGACAAAATCCTCATTTTCCGTGTACAGATAATTGATATCCACACCGAAAACCTCTGCCAGCTGAGCATAGCGCTCTCTGTTCTTGGGATAGCGGCCATCCTTTTCATAGGAAACGTAAGTGCGCCGGGTCACCCCAATCGCCTTGGCCACCGCTTCCTGGCTGAGGCCTTTTTGCCCTCGCAGCTGTCGTATCTTCTCTGCAAACTTCATAGCTCCCCAGCTCCTTTGTGAAATTAACTTACACACAAAGTGTAACACGAGCCGAGAAAGTATGCAAGTATTTTTTTTGCTATTTGCCAAACAAACAGGATTTAGGCATAATACATATAATATATTTCTATAACAGATTTATTTCCGATGGAGGACCGACATATAATGGAAGAGAAAAACGAAGCTCTGCAGCTGCTGGAAATAGTCGCCGACAGAGGTTTAAAAGCATTGGGGCAAAAATTACAGCAGCAGGGCGGAAAAAATTTAATTATGGCAGACCGTCAGGGGATAGAGCACTACCCCGAAACTGTCGTACTGGCCTCTCAGCCCATACAGGATGTGCTGGCAATCATGCCCGACTTTGATGAACAGCAATACTTTTACACGCAAAATCAGCAAATGCTGGTATTTAAGGTTACGCTGGATGATTTTCAGGACAACTGCCTGTTTCTCTTCTGGCAGTCAGTGGCAGAAGGTGAAATCAGCACGTTAAGCAATATCCTTGCCTCTGCCCGGCTGGCCTTAAAATGGCATTTGCGCGGCCATCAGGAATTTACCCGGCGTCTCCATGAACAGCGCCGGGCTTTCTTTGAGGGGGTCTTTGTCAAACACAATATCAGCGTAGAAACCTTGCTAAAGGAACAGGGCATTGATATTCATCACGACAGGGAATACGCCGTAATGCTGATGGACATTGGCAGTGATATCCCCTTGATTCCCCCTGCCGATTTCCGGGCCAGGCTCATGCAGGCTCAGCAATCTTATCAGACAGAACTCCTTTATCCCTTGGAATGGAATGGCTGCTATCTGGTAATTATCTCAGGAATTTACAGCAAACCGGAATTTAATTTTTTGTCTGCCGGTAAGCAGCAGGAAATGTATGCCCGTTGCCAGCAGCTGTTTTCCGAGGTTTACAAAGCCGACGTATCCATAGGCGTAGGTACCAGCTATCCCTTGTCCGAAATCCACCGCAGCTACCGTGAAGCCCGGATTTCCCTGACGTTCCGGCAGATAAAAGGTGAAAAGGGCTTTGTGCAGGAATTTGCCGGCCTGGGAATTTTCCGCGAATTATTCAGCTGTGAACAGGAACAGATTATCAGTTTCTGCCGCCGGACACTGGATAAACTGCTAGCCTACGACCACGACTACGATGCCGGACTTTTGATAACCCTGAAAACACTTTTAGATACCAACTTCAATTACAAACTGACGGCAGAAAAACTCTTTATCCATGTAAACACCGTGCGCTATCGCTGCGATAAAATTGCCCAATTACTGGATATGGACCTCACTAACCCTGACACGCGTTTCAATCTCTATGCAGCTATCCGGGTTGGCGATGTATTAAAAGCCCTGAACCTTATACAGCCGGGTTATATAGGAAATTTAAGCGGCCATAAAAACGGGGCAAAGGAAACGCGCACGCTGCTGTAAGGAAAAATATTGTACCGGCCACTTACTCTTACCAGCAAAAACCTTTGTAGGATTCGACAGTAAATAGCGGAAAATTATAGACAGTACACTAGAGAATATTGACTGCGTTTATTGTATGATAATTACAGCAAGGAATACATACACATAAAAGCCTGAAAATGCGGAAGGACAGTTTGCTTCCGCTTTTTCTGCACACATTGTGCAACATTATATTAAGGGGGAGTTTCTATGGGCTGGAAAGAAAAACTTAAAAAAGGAGCACAGCTTATAACCCGGCATCCGCTGCTTGCCATAGCCGCTGTCATTCTGCTGGGGCTGCTTGGCACTGTCGTCATGCATCAGGTAGAACGGTTTCCCAAACTGGCCTGTTCGCCCTGCCATGTGATGAATCCCTATGTAGAGGGCTATGACCAGGGGCAGTTGCTGTCCACCAGACATAAAGCTGCCCATGTGGATTGTATCGACTGTCATGAGAACGGCATTGAGGACAAGATTCATGAGACAATCTGGTATGTAACGGATGATTTTGATGACCCGCCGGCCAAACGTCATTTCGGCAATCAGATGTGTACAAAATGCCATAATGATATAGATGCCCTTATCGCCAAGACGGATAAAGGCAACGGTGTCAATCCGCATAACTCTCATTTAGGTGATTTGACCTGTTCGGATTGCCATAGTATGCACAGACAATCCAAGGCAGCCTGCCAGAATTGCCACGACTTTGAATTTTTGCATAATCTGCCGGCAGAATGGGAGAAAGTACAA
>JAGAYB010000212.1 GCA_017940705.1 Selenomonas sp.
ACCGTATACGTTCCCTTTTCGCCAATCAGCTTGACATTCAATCCCGAATCATCTTCATTAAAGTCATTCAAATAGACTTCCACATCATATTGGTCAACAGGAACACTATCACACCTTGCCATTATTTCCTCTAAATTCCCCATCATACCTCACTGATTTCAAAATCTTTCGTTGCTACGACTTCTATATAAAATTTCTCTGTAACCACTAAGAACTTTTTGCCGTTCATATAATCATCATCCACTATCCTGTAAATGACGTTACTAAATTGTTTATCAAAGTATTTATAAAAAGATTGTTCATCATATACAGTATCAAAAACATAAAAAGCATCTACTACAGTATACTCTAATATCTCGGCAAAACAAATTTTTATACGTCTGTTACCATCATCCACTATTATTTTCAACGAGTTTCCTTGGTTGATAAATTCTGTAGTATTAAAACAACTAAAGGTAAAATCTTTTAGCGCCGGTTCCAATATTTCTTTCATTTTCATTATAAATCATTCATAAATAAAACGACCATCACAATATATACAAAAAATCCTCCCCGAAGGGAGGATTATACTACTCTTATTCAGCAGTGAACGGCAGCAATGCGATATTGCGTGCGCGTTTGATAGCAACCGTCACCTGACGCTGATGCTTAGCGCAGTTGCCGGAGATACGACGGGGTAAAATCTTACCGCGCTCCGTAATGAAGCGGCGGAGTTTTGCTACGTCTTTATAATCAATATGCTCAACCTTGTCTACGCAGAATGAGCAGACTTTTCTACGAGGTCTTCTGCCTCTGTCACGTCTCATCAAAGTAATTCCCTCCTGTCTTAAAATGGGATTTCTTCGTCAGGGATGGACGGACCAAAACCATCACTGGGTGCGGCCGGAGCTGCCGGTGCAGGCGCACCAAAACCGCCAGCCTGCGGAGCTGCGCCCTTGGAATCCAAAAACTCAACTTCGCTCGCTACGATTTCCGTCACATAACGCTTCGTACCGTCCTGCGCATCGTAGCTTCTAACCTGAATACGGCCTTCAACCGAAATACGGCGTCCCTTTACCAGATTGTTGCCGCAAATCTCAGCCAACTTGCTCCAGACAACAATGGGAATAAAATCCGCGGTCGGCTGTCCGTCATTTGCATCCTTACGGGCAAAGCGGCGGTCAACAGCCAAAGTAAAAGTACAAACTGCCGTGCCGGACTGCGTATAACGCACTTCCGGGTCACGGGTAAGTCTGCCAATCAGTATAGCCTTATTCATGGTACATCCTCCCTGACACCAAAATGGTGTACTTCTGAATTATTCTTCGTCGTTTTTCACGATCATATGCTTGAGGATACCGTCAGTAATCTTCATTACACGGTCACACTCTGCTACGCATGCAGGTTCGCAAGTAACGTAGAGCAGTTCATAGAAACCCTCAGTGCAGTCTTTGATCTCATAGGCAAGACGCTTCTTACCCCAACGATCTTCTTTATCGATAGTACCGCCGTTTTCGGTGATGAGCTTGGTGAACTTGCTGATAACAGCGTTCGTAGCTTCCTCTTCCATCGGTTTCACGATAAAAATGACTTCGTACTTTCTCACGAAATCACCTCCCTCTCTGGTCTTTGGCTCCTGCTCGCACAGGAGCAGAGGTTGAAATAGTATTTCAACTCAAAACATTATTTGTCTCACGACTTGAAAATTATACCATTAACTTATCGCCATTGCAAGGAAATTTTTTATGGTCTAGCGCATTTCGCATTTAATCTTCACTATCTTGCCGCCCACGACCTTAAATTCCATCTTCCTGACGTAATCATGGCTGTAGTAAGTGTATTCCGTATCGTCATAATCACGGTCGAGCTTATCAGGCTGGCCGTATTTTTCCGTAATGGCAGATTCAGCCATACCCACCTGCACCCCTCCCGGCGTAGCAGCGCCAGCAGAGAGAATTTCTATTTCTTCCACCATGCCGGGATTGTACTTAGCCACTTCCACCATTATGCCATTGGCAAAATAGAGTTTCTTGCCGGTGGTATGCGTTGGCTCTCCCAGTTTACTCTTGGCATTTTCCACGCTGGAGCCCGGCGCTAACCCGGCTATCGCCACTTCATCAGCAGGCACAGCGGCAAAACACACCGCCCCGGTCAGCAGCATACCAGCCGCCACAGCAGCAAGTAATTTTTTCATCGGTAATCCCCCCCTGCTCACAATACTCCGCATTCAATTTTATCCACGCGGTTATGCTCTATTTCAAAATCCAAGCCTAATGCCTGATTGCCTGCGCAGCGGTAAATATAGTGGTCACCTTTCACCTCATTGGGCTGTCCGTAAGCTGCCACCACTGCCTCGGCACTTGAACCAACCATAATCCCCTGGGCAGTCCCCAAACCATTTGTCTCATCAACTTTTATCTTCTGCACCACACCATTTGCCACATAAAGTTCAAAGGTGTTCTTGTATTCATATTCACTGACGTTCCCCAAAGAAGGATGATTTTGTTTCTGTTTAATTTCATAAGGCTCGCCGTAACGCTGGCGCACAGCATCAATGGCTGCCCCATAAGAAATATTTGCCAGCACCAGCTGGCTCTCGTTTAATGTTCCCTGACCTGCCGCTGCCCCGGCATTACCGGCAGGAGGAATAACTGCCCCCTGACTGCCAGCCTGATTTGCCTTGTTATCAGCTGCCGGCACCGGCTGTACAGCCGTGATAGGCGGTGCTGTATGCGCAACATACAAATCATGCAGCCAAAAATAAGCAACGGTGCCGCCAATCCCCAGAATCAGCGCCGCCAAAACAGCCAGCATCGCTTTTTTACTCATAAAAAAACCCCCTTTAGCGAAAATATAAACATTACTATAATCTACATTCGCTAAAGGGGTATAATTTCCTGCCAGACATAAAAGCCTTATACATTTACTGCTTCATATTGATAAGCGGTTCCAGCATATCAGCACCGATGGTGAATAACAACTATCATCAGTCTAACTTGAAGTCGTAATGCCTGGAATAATCCTCCTGAATGTTCAAACGGAGCGTCCGCTTCGCCAGGTCGTAAACCGCTGTGTGCCATGTCTGCCAGAAGTTATCGGGCTGAATGTTCCTGTCGTGCAGCTTGTAGGTATCCAAGCCGAACTGAACAGCCGCCTTGAAATCCATGGGCGCGTTCGCGATTGTCAGATTCCCTTCCGTATACTCCGTGTACCAGAACGGCTCTGTAG
>JAGAYB010000213.1 GCA_017940705.1 Selenomonas sp.
GCCGGCATCGCGGTAGCAATGGGCGCAGTACATATTACAGTTATTCGTGGTATTCCATGATACAATCTTCATGCTGCTGCCCCCTTACTTAATGCCGATTTCTTCATCGGTGAGGTAGCAGGAGGGGTCGGATTCCCAGAAGTCCCCCGTCACCGCTTCGGCCCGGGTGCGGAAGTTGCCGTTGCAGTTATCCAAAAACTTGCACTTGGCGCAGCGTCCCTTCAGGAGATGCTTACGGTCTTTCAGCCCTGCCAGAATCGGGCTGGCGCTGGTGTCCGTCCAGATGTCGCCAAACTTGCGCTCCCGGACATTGCCAAAGGTATGGTGCTGGGTGAACTGGTCGGGATGCACATATCCCAAGGGATCAACTTCGCCAAAGGCAATGCCGGAACGGTTGCCGCCGTTCATGGCAATGTACTTCTTTATCTGCGCCGCCGTTTCGTCACGTCCCTCAGCCAATGCTTTAAGGTACATGTAGACGCCATCGCAGTGATTGTCCACCGTGAGGATTTCCTTTTCCAGACCGCGCTCTTCAAAGTCACGGGTACGGCGGATAATGGTATCCATCGCCTTGCGTGATTCCTCCGGCGTTACATCCTGATTGACCATCTTCTCACCGCGTCCGGAATAAACCAGATGATAGAAGCAGACCCGGTTTATGCCCTTTTCCTCGATGAAATCGAAGATATTGTCCAGCTCCTGAATGTTATGGTGGTTGATGGTGAAGCGCAGTCCCACGCGCTGGCCTACGGCAACACAGTTCTGAATGCCCTGCATGGCCTTTTCATAAGCACCATCCACACCGCGGAACTTGTCGTTGACATCCTTGAGGCCGTCAAGGGAAACGCCCACATAGCCCACGCCGATATCCTTGATGCGCTGGGCCACTTCCCGGGTAATCAGCGTGCCATTGGTCGACAAGGTAGGGCGAACCCCCTTCTTCTGGGCATACTCGGCCAGCTCGAAAAAGTCCGGACGAATCAGCGGCTCGCCGCCGGAAAACAACAGTACCGGTACATGGAAATCAGCCAAATCATCTATGAATTTCTTGGCTTCTTCCGTGGTGAGTTCATCTTTGTACTTCTGCGAATCGGACTGCATATAGCAGTGCATACACTTCAGGTTGCAGGTCTTGGTCGAGTTCCAGACCACAACCGGCCCCATGCCCTCAGCCGCGCCATTGCGCATACAGTGGGCGTTGCGCGTATAGCGCAGATTATCCCCATAATAATCCCTAGCAAATAACAGCTTAGTTACACTAATCATGCCAGCTTCTCCACTCCTAAAATATATTACGATTAAGTCTCGGGCCTTGCCTTTATCCCGTCCAGCAGCAGCCGCATTTTCATGGACACGTTTTCCTGAAAGGGAATCCCCAATTTACTGAAAGCCGCGGCCTGATAAATCGAGTGAAACATTTCCGCAATCAGCTCCGGCGGTACGTCACTGCGCACTTCTCCGGCCTGCTGTCCTTCCTGCAAAATCCCTTCAAATAGATGCTTAAAGCCCGGTGTCGGCATTGGTTTCCGTTCCTCGGCATCCTCGGGCAGACCCGAATGTTCTGCCGCCGCTAAAAACAAGGGCAAAACGTAACGGTTTTCATCCAGAAATCTCGCCGTAATGGAACAGGCCGAAGCCAGCTGTTCACAGGCGGGCCGTCTGGCCTCTTTCAGCTCCCTGAGCGAAGCGTCAACATCCTCAACCATCCGCCCCAGCAGATGTATGAGGACTTCCTCCTTGGACTGAAAGTAGTTGTAAAAGGTGCCGATGCCTAAATCAGCAGCATTCATAATGTCCGCCACCGATGTTTCCCGGAAGCCCTTCTGACTGAATTCACGCACAGCCGCCTCTAGTATCGCCTGCCGGGACAAGATTTTTTTGCGCTCCCGGCGGCCCATTTTCTCATCCATGGTAACATCGCCCCAATTCTGTAACTGATTTACTTCTGTTTTCTATTATATCGGAAAAATTTTGCGCTGAAAAGATAAAAAGTGAATTTAATTCATTTTTGTAGGATTGACAAAATATATACATTTACTTTTGGAACAATTCCCGAATCTCCTCATCGGTCAGACGGGACAGGAAATTCTCCCCGGGCTGTATCATCTGGTCAATCAGCGATTTTTTCTTCTGTTGCAGGTCGTAGATTTTTTCCTCCACGGTGCCCTTGGCCAGCAGACGGATGACCTGCACATTATTCTTCTGCCCCAGACGGTAGGCTCTGTCCGTGGCCTGGTCCTCAACAGCCGGATTCCACCACGGGTCATAGTGTATGACCATATCCGCCCCGGTGAGGTTCAGCCCCGTGCCCCCGGCTTTCAGGGAGATGAGAAACACCGGCGTAGTTCCCTCATTGAAGGCCTTGACCAAGCGGATGCGTTCCAATGACGGTGTAGAACCGTCCAGATAATAGTAGCCGATGCCCTGCTGTTTCAGCCGTTCACCAATATGAGCAAGCATGGTGGTGAACTGGGAAAAAATCAAAATGCGGTGGCCGCCTTCCACGGCCTCCCCTACCAGTTCCTCCAGCTGGTCAAGTTTACCCGAGCCGCCCGTATAGCCTTCCAAAAACAGGGACGGGTCACAGGCTATCTGCCGCAACCGTGTCAGGATGGCCAGTATCTTTATCCGGCTGTCCTCTCCTGCCGCCAGCTGCTGGGCAAACTCCTTCTGGCTTTTGAGAAACCATGCCTGATAAAGTTTTTCCTGCTTGGGCGTCATGGAGCTTATCATCTTGCGTTCCACCTTGTCCGGCAGTTCCGTCAGGACATCCTTTTTCATCCTGCGCAGGATAAAGGGCATGACATGGCGCTTTAAATCCGTAAGGCTGCGCTCGTCCTGCTCCCGGACAATCGGTACTTCATAGCGTTCCTTGAACTTTTTATGGGACAACAGATAGCCCGGCATCAGAAAATCAAAGATTGACCATAATTCTGTCAAGGTATTCTCTATCGGCGTACCCGTCAGGGCAAAGTAACCGCCGGTTTTCAGCCGCTTTACCGCCCTTGCATTTTGGGTCGTGGGATTTTTGATGTGCTGGGCTTCATCCAAAAAGGCGTAGCGGAAGCGCCGCTTTTCGTACATATCTATATCCCGTTTCAGCATATTGTAGGTGGTGACAAGCACATCATAGCCGGAATCAGCCTCATCGAGGATTTTCTGCCGTTCCGCCTTGGAGCCGGCCACGGCACAGGCTTTCAACTCTGGCGCAAAACGGTCAATTTCCTCCAGCCAGTTGTACATGAGGGAGGTCGGCGCAATGACCAAAGACGGCGGCTCCTTGTAATTCTGTCTGGACAGCAGGAAGGCAATCACCTGCAAGGTTTTCCCCAGCCCCATATCGTCAGCCAGTATCCCCCCGAGATGATACTGTGACAGCGTGGACAGCCAGTTAAAGCCCGTCACCTGATACTCACGCAACGTATCTTTGAGACTTTCCGGCACATCCACCGTATTTTCCTCCGGGTGGCGGATATCACGGACAATCGCGCGAAATTCGCGGCTGCGTTCCAGCCGCAGGGATTCATCGGCCTTGGCCAGCTCGTCCAGATACATGGCCTGCGACAGGGGCAGCTCCACCTTCATGCCCTCCGCCTTGCTGGCGGCAATCCCCGTATTGTCAACAAAATCGGCAATCGCCTGCATCTGCTGGTCGCCCAGCGTGATAAAACTCCTGTCCTGCAAACGATGGTACTTGCGCTTTTGCCGGTACGAATCCAAAATCTCCATCAGCTCGTTAAAGTCCAGATTTTTGGCATTAAAGCTGACCTCCAGCAAATTGGAATCATTGACGCTGACCCCGGCGGTGATTTTCGGCATGGAACGCACCGGGCGGTTGCCAAAGGCATCGGAATAAAACACATCCACCCATTCCGGCAGATGGGGCAGTTCTTCCGTCAAAAACTCGTAGCTTTTCTCCTCGTCCGTCTGCACCAGCTGGTCGCGTTTTTTCTTAAAGCCATACTGGGTAAGCCGGGTGATAATCTCTTTTTCGTTGTCATCACTCCGCACCAGCTTCCGCCCGTCACGCAGCGGCGGCTCCGCTTCCACCAGAGGATTGAACGCCGCATCGCCATAGGCAAACTTCGGGCGCACCGCAATGCCGTCACCTTCGTAGTCAATATACAGCTCCACGCTCAAAGGCTGGACAACATACTGCTCCTGAAATTTTTCATCCACCTCCACCGCCGCAGCCAGTTCCATCCGGGGCAGCACCTGACTGAAAAAAGCGGCCATATCGTCTTTGTTTATCGTTACGGTATTCGTCCCGTCAAAGGTGTCAATAAGCGGCTTTAACGCCTGTGAAAACTTATTGTCACATTGGTAAATGACACCCTCCTGATACACGTAATTGCAGTCCCTGTCCAAAGCCGCAATATCCGCCCGTGTAACCTGCAGCTCACCGTGCCCCTTTTTTTCCAGCAGCGACAGGCTGATGTGCGGATTGCCCGGCTGGGTTCTGACCCGTTCCGGCACACTGCCGTCAACATGTACCTCAAAGTCATTATCCCCCAGCAACGACAAAAACTCACCAAGGGCCTCCGCAGACAGATGGAACTGCTTCTGGTCAAAGAGATAGGAACGTCTGTCCATGTAATAGTAGCGGCTGCTGCTTCCGGCGGCAAACATTCCCTGCTCCAGACGATAGTATTTCTGCAATAACGCATAGAGCTTCGCGGAAATTTCATCGCCCCAGCGCACCGTCCCGAGATTGACCGTGGTCTTCGTGCCCAGCTGCCACATATCGCCTTTTTCCAGCCCCTCCACCAGCATGCCGATATTTTTCACTACATAAAGTTTATCCATACCAAAGCGGAATTCCAGCCAGTTGCGGTGATTGCCGTAAAAACTTTCCGTGAACAGGCGCGGCTCCAAATGAGCGTACGTCAGTGAGCCTGCAAAAGCGCCGGACGTGCCGGCAGCAGCCTGCTGAAAAGCGGCAAACATCCTCCGTGCTGCGGCAGATTTCCGTTCCTGTTCCCCAACGGCCTTGCGCTTCATCATCCCGCCCAGGGTATCTATGCCATAATCTGCCATGACGCCCTGCAAAAGTTCCTGCGGCGATTGGGGCCGGCTGTTTTCCTGCTCTGCCTGAATGGCCAGCAAGACCGCCACCACATGCTTGCAGGCGCCCAAATACTGCGCCGCTGCCGGACAGTCACAGCTATAGCTTTCCACGTTATTGCGTTTCTTGTTCAGCTTCACGCGCACGCTGTAATCCTCAGAGCCGTACACTACCGCTGACCAATCCGTCCCGGCATCACCAAGTGAGCCCAGTTCTTCCACCGCATTGTCCCGATAGTATTTCACGCCCCGGCGGTACACGGTATCGCTGCTGGCTACAGATTTTATGATTATATCCTTTAACATGCCCATATCCTTTCTTTGGACAATTCTTTTTTACTATGTTAATATTAGACCTATCTGATTATTGTACTATGAACAGGAAGGAAAACCAACCTTTATGCAAAATAAAAACACGGCTGCAGATGAGCTCTGCCATATACTCATCATCCGCTTATCAGCCATCGGTGATGTCCTCCATGCCACCACCGTGGCGCGTCACCTGAAAGGACTGCGGCCAGCCTGTCATCTTACCTGGCTCGTCAGTCCGCCAGCCGATAAGATGCTGGAGGGTAATCCTTTTATCGACGAAATCCTTGTCTGGGACAGACGCCCTCTAGACGAGGCCGTTGCCGCTTTTGATATTAAGAGCGCTTACCGAGAAATAAAAAAAGCCCGTTCCCTGCTGAAGGAACGGCACTTTGATATCGTTCTGGATATTCAGGGCTTGTTCCTAACGGGCATTCTGGCGCGTCTTGCCTCTGCCAGACGCCGCATCGGCATCCATGAACGCCATGAGGGCAACAGCCTCTTCATGACGGAAATGGCGCCTGACATAAGCAGCCCCCATAAGGTACACCGCTATTTAAGCGCCCTAATCCCCTTGGGCTTTGACATGTCAGACTTCACTCCGGGGCTGACCATGAAGCTCCCCGCCACGCTCGCCGGCTTTGCCGAAAAATTTTGGCAGGAACGCGGCATTGACACCGGCCGTCCTATCCTCATGGTCACTATACGCACCACCTGGCCGGATAAAAACTGGGAACCTCAGAACTTCGGACTTGCTCTGCAAAAAATCCCCGAAGATGTCCAAATCGTCTTCAGCGGTTCTGCCAGCGACGAAGTCTTTATTCGCGAAGCGCAGCAGCACTTAAACCGCCCCAGCCTGTCCATTGCCGGACAAACAAACCTGCAGGAACTGGCCGCTCTCCTAAAAACCGCCAGCCTCCTGCTCTCCTGCGACACCGGCCCCCTGCACATAGCTGATGCCGTCGGCTGCCAAACACTCTCCCTCTGGGGTCCCACCCAGCCCGATGTATACGGGCCGCTGACTGCGGGGCACACCTTCATCATCAGCCCCCACTCATGCAGGCGCTGCCTGAAAACGAAATGCAAATATAAAACCAACGCCTGCATGAAGGCCATCAAGCCCGAAACCGTAGCCCAAAAACTGTGCGAACTGCTTTAATAAAATAAAAAGCCCATTGACATTTTACGCCAATGGACTTTTTATTATCTAAAACTATTATTTTGCCTGCTCTGCCGCCTCTCTCATCACGATGGCATTTTCCACCGCAGTAAGATTAGCATCAAAAGCCCTGATAGCCGCTGCCTGCTGCTGCTTATTCTCACAGAGCACCAGTTCCACGCGCTCCCCTAAGAGGCGTTTGACCTGCCGGAAGGCCTGCCAGAAATCATAATTCCACGCCACCAGCACATAGGCATCAGCCAAATCACTATGCGCCGCATTGATGAGGTCAGCCACCGACGGGCTTTCCGTCTCGCTGCCGGTAACCAGCACCTGTACACCCTGCTCCTGCATCTCCTTGGCCCGTACCCGGTTTTCCGCCACGGCCAGCAGCGCCACCTTCAGCAAAGCATCATGGGCAAACAAAGTATGCGGCTCACTCATATTGGTAACATGAATCCCTTTCAGCGGCCCCCAGCCGATAGCCTGCTCAATGACCTTGCCGGGGTGGTCGGTATGCAAATGCACATCAACGCCGGTAGATGCCCGTTCCACCAGAGCGAAGGTGGAAAACTCCTTCAAATGCGCCTCCAGTTCCTTTAAATCCACCTGCACATTTTTCACGGAAAAACGCACGCAATAGGGACGGACGACATCGTTCTTAGGGTCAGGCAGGCCTGCCTGCTGCGCTTCCAAGCCCAGCGACAGACTCACAGCCGGGGACACAAAATTGCCATCCAGCCCCTTGAGGCAGCCCTGCAGGAAAGCAAACATGATTCTGGCACCGGCATCTTCATTGCCCACTTTATTTAAGGCCTTTTCCCCTGCCACAATAGCCGTTTCCAAAATCTCCGAAATGGGCTTGTTGGCGCGTACAGCATGATAAGCACCCTTAGCCACTTCCTTGGCCAGCGTAATGATAGGACGCTCCGGCCGTTCAGGAATCACGCGCTGGGCGTAAAGAATACCATACTGAAACGCCTTGCCAAACTCCGAGGAGGTCGCGTTATACTTGCCCAAAAGCCCCTTGCCGAGGCCGCGGAACATCTGCGCCAGCACCACACCGGCGCTGCCCCGGGCGCCAAACAGGGCACCTGATGCCACCCGGCGCGACAAACCGCCGATACTGTCATCCTTGGTATCCTTCAAGGGCGTGACTGCTGCCCCCATCGTCCGCAGGACATGAGTTCCCGGCATAATTCCGGCTCCGGGCAAGCGGTTTATCTCCTCATACTCCAGCAAAAATTCGCTGTAAGCCCCGGCGACCATCCGCTTAAAATCACTGCCTGTAATTACTTCTTTATTTCCTGTCATGGTATCACACTCATTTCTATAGCTTGGGAATTGGAATAATTTCCTCATCAAACAGGATTATACTATATATTTCGCGAAATAGTATACATATCCCTTTATATTTTATTAGCAGCAAGGAGTTTTTTTATGCCAACAGTAAAGAAAACTACAGCAGATATAGACGGCGCTGTCAAAACCGCCGCCCCCAAGAAAACCACCCGTACCACCAAAAAGGCCAAAGCCGTGGATAAACCCGCGGAAGCGCCCATGGAGGAGGAACTCAGCCCGGAGGTGGTCGAAGCCATCAATGTCATCAAGACGCCGCCCCCCAAGGCCGTCAAACAGCATGAGCGTATTTTCGCTCTGGATATCGGCACGCGCAGCGTTATCGGCATCGTTGCCGAGGAAGGTGATGATGAAAACCTCCACGTTATCGCCACCAACAGGCTTGAACACAAAACCCGGGCCATGCTGGACGGACAGATTCACGATGTCCCACAGGTAGCCGCTATCGTGGAAAAAGTAAAAAATGCCCTGATTGAAAAGACCGGGCCTATCAAGACCGCAGCTGTCGCTGCCGCCGGCCGTGCCCTATACACCATGACCGCCGAGGCAGAAATGGAAGTAAACGGCCTTATCACCGCCGAGCAGCAGCGCAATCTGGACTTTGCCGGCGTACAGGCAGCACAGGCCGCTTTAGCCGAAAGCCACACCGTGGACGACCCCAGCCGCTATTACTGCGTGGGGTACAGTACCATCCGCTATGTGCTGGACGACATTCAGCTGAAAATGCTCATCGGCCAGCGCGGCAAGAAGGCCAAGGCCGTAGTCATCGCCACCTTCCTGCCCCGTCAGGTCATTGACTCCATGCAGAGCGCCCTGCATGCCACCAATCTGGAGATGCGTGCCCTGACACTGGAGCCTATCGCGGCTATCAACGTGCTGATTCCGCCCACCATGCGCCATCTGAATCTCGTACTGGTGGATATCGGCGCCGGCACCTCCGACGTAGCCATCACCAAAAACGGCTCTGTCATTGCCTATGGCATGGTGCCGCTGGCCGGTGACGAAGTGACCGAAGCCATCAGCCAGCGATTCCTGCTCGACTTCAACATTGCCGAGCGTATCAAGCGGCAGGCCGCCAACGGCGAAGACGTGACCTTCACCGATATTTTAGGCACAGAGTACAGTATGTCAGCCAATGAGATACTTGACCCGGTTATGCCCAATATCGAAAATCTGGCCAACGCCATCGCCAAACAGATTTTTGAACTCAACGGCGACACGCCGCAGGCAGTCATGCTGGTCGGCGGCGGTTCCCAGACGCCGGGGCTGGCAAAATTCGTGGCCGCTGCCATGGGCATGCCTGAAAACAGGGTCGCTGTCCGCAA
>JAGAYB010000214.1 GCA_017940705.1 Selenomonas sp.
CGCAGCTGCACAAAACGGGTGGACAGGGTAAAGTAAATGCCAGAACCTACGAGGACGATAATCAGCACGTATGACCAAAGGATGGTGTTGATATCGTTGACGATGGTGTTCAATAAATCCATGAATATCCTTCTTTCCTAATAAATATAAAACGCCTTTTGTTTCTGACCCGTCAAAAAGTTACAGGTATTCCTGAACTCTCCGCAGGGGAGTTGCAAAAGGCGCCATTGCCTAAATATGCTTTTAATTACATAGCTATTATACCGAAAGTGTTTACAATGTGTCAAGTTGGAGTTAGATTTGGTTTGCTTACAGCAATGACAATTAACTGTGATTAAAGTAACATAACTTTAAATAATTATTAAATATTTTTATGATAAATAGTATTTACTTATATATAAAACCTGTAGTATAATAGGCAAGGATTTATGACCAGCTCTTGTATGTGCGATATTTATAAAGGTTTTGAAAATTTTTGCTTCGGGTTGCAGGATTTTCAGTGCCTATGAAGAATATCACACGCAAGGGGAAAGTATTTTTCACAACTATTTCAAGGAAAGGGAGATTAAGCTTATGGAAATGTTAATCGGTCTTTTGGTACTACTGGCCTGCTTAATCGTCGGTGTCCGCCATGGCGGTATCGGCTTGGCAGTAATCAGTGGTATAGGTCTCATTATTTTTACCTTTGTCTTCGGTTACAAACCGGGGTCGCCGCCAATCGGTGTTATGCTGACGATTCTGGCAGTTGTCACCTGCGCAGGGTTCCTGCAGACATCTGGTGGTCTTACAGTTATGTTGAAGTATGCCGAGAAGTTCTTGCGTAAAAACCCGAAACAGGTTACGATTTTTGCGCCGCTGACTACTTGGTTCCTGACGGTGCTTTGTGGTACCGGCCATGTGGTTTACACGATGTTCCCGATTATTTACGATATCGCTATCAAGCAGAATATCCGCCCGGAGCGTCCCATGGCGGTGGCTTCTGTAGCTTCGCAGATGGCTATCTGTGCTTCCCCGGTATCTGTAGCTGTCGTATCCATCATCGCTTTTTTTGCGCAGCATGATTATAACTACACGGTGCTGCAGATTTTGGCGGTATCTATTCCGGCTACATTCTTTGGCGTCTTTTGCGCTGCTTTGTGGTCCTACCGTCGTGGCAAGGAATTGTCGGAAGATGAGCGCTTCCAGGAATTCATCAAAGACCCGGAAAACCGCGACTATGTTTACGGTGATACCGAGTCGCTGATGGATAAGGAACTGCCGGCTACTTACTATCGGGCAATGTACATTTTCTTCGCAGGCATTATCGTTATTGCCTGCCTGGGCAACTTCCCCAGTCTGCTGCCGCATTTCCCCAATGCCAAAGGTGTTATGAAGGCAATTTCCATGACGGATGTCATTCAGATGGTTATGCTCTTCGTAGCGGCTATGATTCTGATTACCTGTAAGATTAAGGCTAAGGATGTAGGCAACAGTCAGGTGTTCCGTTCCGGTATCGTAGCACTGGTATCTGTTTACGGTGTTGCCTGGATGGCCAGCACTTACTTTAACGCACACATGGCTTTCCTTAAGGAAAGTCTGGGTGTCGCTGTGACGACCTATCCATGGGCATACGCAATCATCGCTTTCCTTACGTCCAAGCTGGTAAACTCTCAGGCAGCGGCCATTGCTATCGTTGTTCCGCTGGCACTGTCTGTGGATATGCAGCCGGTGATGATTATGTCCTTCATCTCTGCC
Source organism: Selenomonas sp. (assembly GCA_017940705.1). Next base: position 1,735 of record JAGAYB010000214.1, read on the forward strand.
TGCTATGGTTACTTCTTCCTGCCGACTTACCCCTCCGACTTGGCCTGCATTGGTTTCGATCGTTCGGGCACTACGCGTATCGGTAAGTACATCCTTAACCACAGCTTTATGATTCCCGGTCTTATCGGTGTAGCAACCGGTTGCTGCATGGGCTTTGTTATGGCACATATCGTTATGTAATAACGATGATTATAACAATAAAAAAGACGGCGCTTAGCCGTCTTTTTTATTGTTTGGTTTACTGATTGTTTTTTCGCTCCTTGAGCAAATCCTTGCAGAAGTCGATGAAGGATTGCGCCGCTTTGGAAATGTAGCGGTCTTTTTTCCAGGCAAGCCCCACATCAACAAAAAGTGGTTCTTCCATGGGGATAGCCTTGACACCGGGAGTGTCTTCCACTACCATATTGAGGAGGAAGGCAATGCCAACACCGCTGGCGACCAATCCTTTGAGGGTGACGACCTGATTGGATTCCAAAACGATGTTCGGTGTGATGTTTTCTTCCTTCATCTTGGTGAGGATAGTCTGGCGCAGGAAGGAGCCTTCCTTGAGCATGATGATGTTTTCCTCAGCAATATCATGTAAGGAAATGCTGTTCTTGCTGGCCAGAGGGCTGTCCTCGGGAACACAGCAGACAATCTGGTCCTTGGTCATGGGCAGAAGCTGCAGATGGCTGCTGGCTCCTGAGATGATGATGATGCCGAAATCGAGTTCATCCCGTTCCAGCTGTTCACGGATGGACATGGAACCTTCTTCGTGCATGAAGATTTCCAAATGGGAATAGCGGCGCTGGAAACTGGAGAAGATTTTGGGGAAGAGATAGGCGCCCATCATGGGGGGGATACCAATTTTAATAGTGCCTTTTTGCAGCTGCTTGTAGTCATTGACCTCAAGAACAGCGTCCTGAATGTTGCGCAGAGCCAGTTCTACGCGGTTGAGAAAGACGGCACCTTCCGGCGTGAGAGACAGCTGCTTTTGGCTGCGGTCAAAAAGCTGAATACCCAGTTCGGCTTCGAGCTTTTTGATCGCTACGGTGATGTTGGGCTGAGAGACGCGGAGCCTCTCGGCCGCTCTGGTGATATTTCGCAGACGACTGGCCATCTGGAAATATTCAAGTTGTCGTAGTTCCATCGTATCGCTTCTTTCTCTATAAACTTGTTTTATTCTCGTCTATTATATCATACTTTTGATGAATGTATGATATAATAACAAAAATTTATTATAAAAAGTTAAAAATTTTTTCCGATGCTATAGTAGGATTTTTTGTATTTGCATGGAATTATATAAACTAAGGTTAAGTGCAGCAAAGCAAAACTATATGAAGTAAGATGTTCCTTCGATAGCAATGGAAGGTTAGGGGGGCTTTTATTTTGGAAATGTCAACAGTCATCGGTGTGGTAGCGGGCTTTATTTCCGTCTTTGTCGGAATGGTCATCAAAGGCGCACCGATTAGCTCACTGAATAACCCGGCGGCATTCCTGATTATTATTGGTGGTACTTTTTCGTGTTTGTTCATCGGCTTTAATATGAATCAGTTGAAGACGCTGCCGAAACTGGTAACGATGACCTTTCACAAACCACCGCTGCATGAAAAATCCGAGCTTTTGAATCTCTTCATCGAGCTTTCACAGATTGCTCGCCGTGAAGGTATTCTGGCTCTGGAAGGCAAAGTGCAGGATATTGAGGATCCATTTTTCCGTACCGGCTTGGGCATGGTCATTGATGGTATGGATCCTGAGTTTGTTAGTGATGTACTAGACGCAGAACTGGCGGTCATGCAGGAACGCCACTCGATTGGGCGGTCGATTCTGACACAGGCAGGCACATACGCACCGACACTCGGTGTACTTGGCGCCGTTGTCGGCCTTATCGCAGCTTTGGGTAACCTGAACGATGTTAATAAACTTGGTCACGCTATCGCGGCCGCATTCGTTGCAACGATTTTGGGTATTTTCTCTGCATACGTTATTTACCTGCCTCTGGCTAACAAGCTGAAACTTCTCTCTGAGGCAGAAATCAGCGAAAAGCGCATGATTATTGAAGGTATTCTGTCCCTGCAGGCTGGTGATTCGCCGACGGCAATCGAAGCTAAGCTGATGGTATTCATTCCGCAGTCCGAACGCGAAGGGTTGAAGAAGGAGTGATTTGATGGCTAAGAAGAAGCATGCTAAGCCCCATGAAGAAGAAAATGGCGAGGCCTGGCTCCTGCCGTATTCTGACTTGATGACGCTTCTGCTGGCGCTTTTTATCGCATTATTCGCTATTTCCCAGACCGACCAGAAAAAAATGACGGCACTGGCACAGGCCTTTTCCGCAGCTTTTAATATGGGCGGCCCGTCCTTCTTTGATAATGCCGGCCCCAACGTGGGACGGCGGTCGGAAATGATTTCCGATGAAGATCAGGGCAATCAGGCGTATTTGGCGGAAAATCAGCAGCTGGAAGAGCTGCAAAAGAAGATGCAGGAGTACATAGAACAGAATGATCTGGAGGATCAGCTGAGTACGCAGCTGGCGGAGGAAGGCCTGATGATCCGCATTAAGGAACGGGCCTTGTTCCCTTCGGGTTCAGCTCAGCTTGTTGGACAGGCTAAGTCCATTGTTCCTGTAGTGGCAGGTTTGCTGGCCTCAATTCCTGAGAGGGTGGTTATTTCCGGGCATACGGACAATGTGCCGATCAGCAACGCGCAATATCCTTCCAACTGGGAACTGAGTTCTTCCCGTGCGATGACCCTTATGAAGGCGGTTTTGGCGGCCAATAACGGTTTGAATCCGGCCAGATTCAGTGCAGTGGGATACAGTGAGTATCGTCCGATTGCCGATAATAACAGCGAGGCCGGCAAGGCGCAGAATCGCCGGGTCGAGATTTTTATCGCCCGTAATTACCGGTTTAATCCTGATGAAGGCAAGGCCGGCAAGTCCGATACAGGCAGTGACGGCACGCCTGCAGGCACTGCGACGGCCAATACGCCGTCAACTAATGGCAGCGCAGGCAGTAATATTCAGACAACATCCTATTAAGTTTACGATGGGCCGGCTTGATGGAGCCGGCTCCTTCTATGTCTATAGATACAGGGGGTAAGTTTTGATAGCAGGAATCGGGACAGATATTGTGGAAGTGAGCCGGATGGCAAAAGCCATTGACAGCGAGCATTTTCGGCAAAGGGTCTTTACGCCACGGGAAATAGCATATTGCAGCGGACGGGGCAAACAGGCGGCGCAGAGCTTTGCCGCACGTTTTGCGGCTAAAGAAGCTGTGCTGAAAGCCTTTGGGACAGGTCTGCGCGGCGGTTCGCTGCTGGAGATAGAGATTTTAAATGATGAGCTGGGCTGTCCGCAGGTTTACCTGCAGGGCTTTTGGGTAGCCAAGGCGCAGGAGAAAAATGTCGGTAAGGTGTGGCTGTCCTTGACCCATACCAAGGAATATGCGGCAGCACAGTGTGTAATGGAGGCAGGAAAATGAAAATAGCTTTAAGTGATGAAATGCGGAATATCGACAAGGTTACAGCTGAGGTTTACGGCCTGCCGGAATTGCTGCTGATGGAAAGCGCAGGCCACCGCACGGCGCAGGCAATGGCGTCGCTATTGCAGGGCGTACGCGATAAGACCATCTGCGTGCTGGCCGGCAGTGGCAATAACGGCGGTGATGCTTTGGCAGCTGCCCGTTAC
>JAGAYB010000215.1 GCA_017940705.1 Selenomonas sp.
CACCGGCCCGAGGACTTCGCTCATGCCGTACTGCATAATCATGCCACGCACCATGCGCGTAGCCTGCTGAATGTCCTGCGAAGCGCCCGTGCTGATTTCCTGCAGCACGATTTCTTCGGCCACACGGCCGCCCATAGCTACTTTCAGCTTGTCAAGAAGTTCCGACTTGGTTGCGTAGTTGCGGTCTTCCTTGGGCAGCATCAGCGTGTAACCACCGGCGCGGCCACGCGGAATAATAGTCACCTTATGTACAGGGTCAGCGTGTTTGAGCATCATGCCCACGAGGGTATGACCGCCTTCATGGTAAGCCGTCAGGCGCTTTTCCTCGTCGTTCATGATATGGGACTTGCGCTCGGGACCGGCCATAACACGTTCAATGGCCTCTTCCAGTTCCTGCATGTAAATCTTTTTCTTGTCACGACGGGCAGCCAAAAGTGCCGCTTCGTTGACCAGATTGCTGAGGTCAGCACCGGTAAAGCCCGGTGTCCTGCGCGCCAGAATGTCCAAATCCGCCTTTTCATCCACCGGCTTGCCGGAGGTATGCACCTTGAGAATGGCCAGACGGCCGCGTACATCCGGTTTGTCAACCACAATCTGACGGTCAAAACGGCCGGGACGCAGCAGTGCCGGGTCGAGGATATCCGGGCGGTTGGTGGCCGCGATGATGATAATGCCTTCATTGGCGGCAAAACCATCCATCTCAACGAGCAACTGGTTAAGTGTCTGCTCACGTTCATCGTGACCGCCGCCCACGCCAGCACCGCGCTGACGGCCTACGGCGTCAATTTCGTCAATGAAGACGATACAGGGCGCATTTTTCTTGGCCTGATCAAAAAGGTCACGCACACGGGAGGCACCGACACCTACGAACATCTCCACGAAGTCGGAGCCGGAAATGGAGAAGAAGGGCACGCCTGCCTCGCCGGCTACGGCACGGGCCAGCAGGGTTTTACCTGTGCCCGGAGGGCCAAAGAGCAGTACGCCCTTGGGAATCCTTGCCCCCAGGTCATTGTACTTCTTCGGGTGTTTCAGAAACTCGACCACTTCTTCCAGTTCCTGCTTGGCCTCATCGGCACCGGCTACATCCTTGAAGTTGACCTTAATCTTATCAGCACCGCTCATACGGGCACGGCTTTTGCCGAAGGACATCACCCGGCCGCCGCCGCCCTGAGTCTGCTGCATGATGAAGAACCAAACACCTACCAGCAGCAAAATCGGCAGCAGGGACGAGAACATCGTGGACCACCAGGGCGGTTCCGGCGGATTTTCCGCGTTTATCTCCACGCCCTTAGCCGTCAGCTTGTCAAAGAGTTTCGGGTCTCTGTTGGGATTGTCCGGGGTAATAGTGGTAAACTCCGTACCATCGGCCAGCGTACCGCGAATCGTGTTCTGAATGAGGACAACCTTAGCTACTTTGCCTTCATCCACCTGTTGCAGGAACTGCGTGTACCCTACTTCCTGCTTTGTTGTGTTCCTTGTCGAAAAATAATCAATGATGGAAATAGCCACCAGTATTATCAACAAGTAAAACCCTACATTGCGTAGAAATTTATTCAATCCATTGCCCTCCTTCTGAGAGGTTTCCCCCTCTGGATTTTATCTGTTATCAGGCATAAATTTCGGGTTTGAGTACCCCGATATACGGCAGGTTGCGATAAAGCTCAGCATAATCCAGACCATAGCCTACAAGGAATTCATCAGGCACTTCAAAGCCGCAGTAGTCAATGTCAACATCGACCAGACGGCGAGCCGGTTTGGACAGCAGGGAGCAAAGCTTCACCGACTTAGGTTTGCGATCCCTGAAATACTTGGAGAGGTACTTCATCGTCGTGCCCGTATCTATGATATCTTCGATAACGATAAGATGTTTTCCTTCTATATCATAATCAAGATCCTTCAAAATCTTTACGGAACCGGTCGTGGACGTGCCGTTGCCATAGCTGGAGGCAATCATGAAGTCCATGCGCACCGGCAGTTCCAGTTTGCGGAGCAGGTCAGTGTAAAACATCACCGCCCCCTTTAAAATACCTACACAGAAAATGTCCTCTTTGGCATCCTTGTAGTCGTTAGTGATTTCTTGAGCCATCTCAGCAATACGAGCCTGAATCTGCTCCTCCGTAAACACTACTTTTTCGATATCTTCATGTACCATGATTAAATCCTCTCTTCTCTAGCCTGATATATAATATTTTACTTGTCACTCTATGATTATCCGGCAGGCATCTGCTGCTGCGCCGCCGGCCAACCAGCCACACTATTTCCCTGTCTGCTGCCAGCAGCAGCAGACTGTCACGCTCATGCTGAGGCACCTTATCGTCAATAAGCAGTTTTTTCAGCTTTTTACGACCGCCGGGCAGGTCGATAAAATCACCAGCTTTTCGGGAGCGCCATATCAGCCCGCCGGAAAAATTGGCCGGGTCAAGGTATAATTCCTCAGGGCCCGTGTCTGTTTGTACCTCCTCCGGCTCTACCCACCGGGCAGATACATTGTACTCACCTGCCACGGAAGTACCGGGATAGACAAGCGGAACCGCTGACATGTCAACCGCTGATCCAGCCGCCTTCCGCAAAGTCAGCCAGCCGTACTCTAATCTGGCCGCATAGCCATGGCTCAGTTCCTGACGGCTGCCGGTAACGCCGCGCTGCAGCAGGTTCAGCACCAGCTCAGTCTGCCGATAGCTGAGGTCAAGACCGCTGCCGGTAATAACAGCCCACCAATGACGGATAAGCCCCCTCATGAGTGCCGGATGCAATTTGACAATGCCTGCCTGCTGCAGGGCATAGTCGCTCCGGCGCACGAGATTTCCAGCGGAAAAGATACGCTTTACCTCACCGCTGATAAAATCATCAGCCTCAGCTGCTACCGCTGCCAGCTGGCACAGCCCCCGTTCTACCTCAGGATTATAGCCCTGCTGCAATGCAGGAATCAGCTCCAGCCGCAGACGATTCCGGGTGCAGTCCGCCACGAAATTGGTAGCGTCCTGCCGATAGGCCAGCCCTTCCTGCTGGCAAAAGGCCAAAATCTGTTTTTTGCTGACAGAAAGCAACGGACGCACCATCACACCGCTGACAGGACGCATAGCTGCCAGCCCTGTAATGCCCGTCCCCCGAAGGATCCGCATCAGCACGGTTTCCGCCTGATCATCTGCATGATGAGCCAGCGCGATGAAGTCCAGCTTCTGCTCTTTTAGGATGCGCTGCAAAAAAGCATAGCGCTTTATCCTTGCCGCCTGCTCCAAACTG
>JAGAYB010000216.1 GCA_017940705.1 Selenomonas sp.
GATGCCATATTCGCTTATGTATTCAGGACTGTCAGAAAGCAGCAGCACACCGCCGTAATCCCTGCTGTACACCGGCCAGGGCTTCATCAGCCGGATATTTGCCATCGTCTGCGCGAACTTTTGCGCCTGCTCCTGTTTTTGTAAGTGCAAATGCCGGGCAGCGGCCACGCCTGTAAGCGCCAGTCCCATAAAAAATGCCATGGCCAGCACGGCCCAAATTCGCTTGCTCATTACCGTGTCTCCTCCTCTTTCCCTGTATTCTGCACCTGCTAAAAAACTCCTGCCATTACGCCTTTCATAGCAGGAAATTCCCCACTAATAGCCAATACATGAATTATGATGTGATAAAAGATAATTTTACGGAGGTAAAATCATGCAGGCATTTAACTTTAAAGTCCCCACAGAAATCGTCTTTGGCCGTGGTGCCGAGGATAAGACTGCCGAAAAACTCGCCGCCTACAATGCCCACCGGGTATTTATCATCTATGGCGGCGGCAGTGTGGTAAAAAGCGGTCTGCTGCCCAAAATCGAAGCGCAGCTGCAAAAGGCCGGGATATTTACCACCACACGCGGCGGTGTCCAGCCCAATCCCCGCCTTTCCTGGGTACGGGAGGCCGTCAGTGAGGCCATCGCCTTCAAGGCTGACTTTATTCTGGCCGTCGGCGGCGGCAGCGTCATTGACACAGCCAAGGCCGTAGCTCATGGCACCGCGAATCCCGACATTGACGTATGGTCGTTTTGGAATGGCACGGCAAAGCTCACCCAAAGCCTGCCCGTAGGCGCTGTACTGACCCTGTCCGCCGCCGGCAGCGAGACCAGCGATTCGGCGGTCATCACCAATGAGGAGACCGGCAAAAAAGCCGGCTTCAACACCCCCTTCAACCGTCCTGCCGTGGCCTTTATGAATCCTGAGCTAACCTTTACCGTACCGAAAAAGCAGCTTGTCTGCGGTATATCCGATATCATCATGCACACGCTGGAACGTTATTTCACCAGCGTCAAGGCTGAAAATGCACTGACCGACAGAATAGCCGAAGCCCTGCTCAAAACCGTCATTGACTGCTCCCATCGGGCCATCAAAGACCAGACGGACTACGATGCCATGAGTGAAATCATGTGGGCCGGCAGCGTATCCCATTGCGGCCTGACCGAGCTGGGACGCTGCAAGGATTTTGCCTGCCATAAGCTGGGACACGAGCTGTCCGGCCGCTTTGATGTGACCCACGGTGCCAGCCTGACCTCTGTCTGGGGTGCCTGGGCAAACTACGTCTACCGCGACGATGTTCCCCGTTTTGCCCAGTTTGCCGAAAAAATCTGGGGCATTACGGCTGGTACAGAAGAAGAACGCGCTCAGGCCGGTATTGAGAAAACCGTAGCCTACTTTAAGGAAATCGGCATGCCCACCAGCTTTACGGAACTGGGCATCGGCGTACAGAGCGAAGAAGTCCTTGAGGCCCTCGCCGATTCCTGCACCGCTGGCGGTACAAAAGTTGTAGCCAATTTCCATCCCATCGACAAGCAGACGGCTATCGAGATTTACCGTCTGGCAAATCAATAGCGCAAAATGAAAAACCTCTTTACATTTTTTATGACCTGGTATAAAATTTGTCTTGTATGAGCTAACCTATAGTTTATAAAAAAGAAAGAGGTAACATCATGTTTGTTCATGAATTGATTTTACAGGGAAAACCTGAGGCTATGGCCATTGTGGACCATGAGCGCCGCTTTACCTATAAAGAAACTCAGGAAGCTGTCCGCCACTGCCGCAACCGGCTTTATAACGCAGGCGTGCGCGAAGGCGACCGGGTAGGCATCTTCTCCCGAAACAGCGCCGATTTCGTCTTTGCCTACATGGGAGCTACGTCTTTGGGCGCTATCGCTGTACCCATCAACTTCCAGCTCAGCAACCGCGAAATCGCCTACATCATCAAGGACTCCGGGATTCGCGTCCTGCTGACCTACCAGCCCTTGAATCTGGTGGATGCTCTGGCCGCCCTGCGCTGTGATTTGAAGGTCACCCAGTACGACATCAAGACCATGGCCAAGGATTCCAAAAAGCTGGCCGAGGCTCCGGCGCTGCGCGCTGACTTTGACGAGCAAAAGCCCTGCGCCACCATCTACACCTCCGGCACTACGGGCAATCCCAAGGGCGCAGTGCTGTCCCATCGCAACCTCGTGGCCAACTGCGAGCAGATGCGTGACAACGGCATGGGCTGTAAGGCCGAGCACAACGTCCTCTGCGTACTGCCCATGTACCATGCCTTCGGCTGGACGTGTTCTGCACTCTATTCCTTCTTCAGCGGCGCTACGGTGGTAATCCTCGATTCCTTCACCCCGAAGGAAACCATTGCCGTCATCCGTGAGGAAAAGGTCACCGACCTTTACATCGTGCCCTCCATCTGCAGCCTGCTGACAAAGCTGGCCACCACTGAGGACATGAAGACCCTGCGCCTTGTGGTCAGCGGCGGTACGACCCTGCCCCTGCAGATTCAGCAGGATTTCATCAAAAAGTTCGGCGTGGATATCTGCGAAGGCTACGGCCTGTCGGAAACCTCTCCGGTTGTCACCATGAATCCGCCGGAAAAACCCATTGTGGGCTCCTGTGGCAAGATTGTGCCGGGCATTGAGTGGAAGCTCATTGATGCCGAAGGCAATTCCGTACCGCAGGGTGAGGCCGGCGAACTTATCGTCAAGGGCGAAAATATCATGCTGGGCTACTGGAACCTGCCCGATGTGACCCAGGACGCCATGCGCGGCGGCTGGTTCCATACCGGCGACGTGGCCAGAGCTGACGAAGAGGGCTACATCTACATCGTCGACCGCATTAAGGACATGATTATCAGCATGGGTGAAAACATC
>JAGAYB010000217.1 GCA_017940705.1 Selenomonas sp.
CAGGAATTCCTGCCCGGGGGCATTTACCGCCTCCGGCGCAATCAGCAGCGCTGCCGTACCGCCGTTCTCCACATAAGCACGAACCTTATCCAAACCGGGCACCCTGCTCAAATCACCTGTTACCAGCAAAACGCCACGGTAATTATCCTTTATCTCCACATCCTTATCATACACAGTGACGGATTGCGAACGTTTTTTCTGCTGTGCAATCAGCTTGGACAAGCGATGTTCGGCAAAAACACTGGCAACATCCCTGCTATCGTAAATAATCAGGAAATTATCCCGTGACTCATCAAATTCGTCCTTTTTATCCAAAACCGCCGGCACATTGACCAGATTTTTTACACTGTCCAGCTTCAGAAAGCCATCCATGCGGCTGAACTGAAAAAAACAGCCCAGCAAAATAACAAAGGCGATTATGCCTGCAATTCCGCGTTTATCCATGCATTGCCGCCCCCCTGTTTATATCCTTATCCCAATAACGGATAGCTTTTAGCGCCTCTTGGGACAGTTCAATAGGACAGGCCTTCAGCTCCCTGATTTTCTGCTGCAATTTTATCGGTTTGCGCCAGCTTTGATAAAGTTTTATATACATCATAAAACTTTCCTCTTTGTTGGGGAAATGTTCCTTTAATTCCGCACAGACAAACTCTGCCTCAGCATAATTTGCTATGGACAGCAGCTGCTCGATTTCCTCGGTATAATATTCCAGCTTATCAGGGCACATCTTTTTCAGATAATCCAGCAGGCCAATGTAGTCTCCCTGTTTTTTTCGGTAGGTCACATGGTCAATAAATTTTTTCTGTTCCAGATAACTTTTCAGCATTTGGGCATACTCTGCCAATAAATCCACATTCTCCTGCCCTTCGCCACTGATAATCATAGACTCCTTGGCAAACAGTTCATTTTCCAGTTTTTCCATTCTGGCAGTCAGCATGGCCACTGCATAGTAGGCAATTTCTCTGTCCCTGTCATGCATGGCCATCTGCAGGATGCTCTCATTATCCACCACAGCCTGCTTGATGGCATCGGTAAAATAATGGCGTTTCTTCTGCACGTCATCTACCAAAAAAGCATCATTCAAGGGGATAATATCCTCATCCAGCTGGGTTCCCCGGAAAAAGGCTTCTGCCTCCTTTTCAATCTCCGGCTGATGTCCATCGGCCAAATCCAGCAAATAACAGCTAAGCCGATAGCCCAGCATCAGCAGTATACCGAAAACCGGTACAGCAAAGACGATAAGCGTCTCTGTCACCACATGCAGCCGGGGCTTACGCCGTATATTCCCGAGAAAATACACCAGCGTCAGTACGGCATGCAGCAGGAAAAGTGCATAAAAATCCATCAGTCCACCGCCTCACATACAACCGTGGCTACGCCGGCGCCATGTAAGCGCTCCTGTACCATGGCCGTAACTGTCTCACCAGCATCAGGCAGCAGGATATAAACGCCGTTATTGCCCAGCCCCACAAAATCCTCGTTACGGATAACATGGCTGAGCCGGGCATCAAGGCCAGCATAGTCAAGACTTGACATGTCAACCTTAAGCACAGCCACCGGAAAATCTCCCTGCAGGCTGCGCCGGTTTTCCAAGTCCTTGATGATTTTCTGAAATTCTTCTGTCTGCAAAATACGTGTACCGGACACAAACCGCTTTTCCTGCACAGTCTGCTCATAGCGGTAAGCTCTGGCCATAGAAGCAGAAATCAACCGTGTGGTAATGGACAAAAGATTCTGCTGATAAAGGCTCCACTGTTCAAAGCCTAAACCGTAAATCGTGATTACGGCAATAACATTATCCTGATGAACAATCGGTGCTGCTAAATCCGGCGTGTCTTTAACCAATTCCCGATTGACAAAAACCGTATGCTCCTGCAACAAGCTCTGCAAATAAGGATAATCAGCTACACGCAAAGAACGTGGCTGCCGGGCGGCAAGTTTGCCCATGCGGACTTTCTGCCGCAGATAATAGCCATCTGCACCGACCACATATATAGCTATATTGTCCACTGACAGTATCTGTGCCGTTACTTCTGCCGCCCGGTTGAAGATATTTTCCGGCTCGATGCTGTCCAGCCGTTTGATAATGCGGTAAAGACGACCGATACTGTCATCGGAGTTGACAATCTGCCGGTAAAGCTTGTCCTTAACCGCTAAATTTTCCTCATACAGGCCGCGCAAAAAATTTTGCCGTTCAGCAGTCTGGCGCTTATGCCATGCCATGGACTCCTGTTCAAAGCGCCGGGCATCAGCAAAATAGCCAGTCAGCGCCGCCGTAAACAGGTAAGCCGTGACATGCAGAATATTTTCCGGTACATAGGTAAGGGAAATAACCTCTCCGCCGCGCGCCAGAGAAGCTGCAATAAAGATAACTATAGATATCGCCATGGCGATAAAGGCCTGCCGCTTGCCATAGAGCAGGCCCATCGTTCCAATATAGACAAAATTGACATCCAGCTGTGTCTGGGGATTTATCGTTGTACCATGCTGCCAGCAGGTAATACCAGCCATCAGCACAGCTCCAACGATATTTTCCAGATATGGGATGCAGGCCTTATACCTTGTCCGCCAACGGATATTGCGGAAGCGTTTCTGCGCTTCTAGCCGGTCAGCCTCCACCTTTGCCTGAATGTAATTCCATGTCTCGGCCAAGGCTTCCTTTCTGCCGTATTTCAGCTGCCAGCCCAGTTCATGCTGCGCCGCTTTGCTTTCCAATACAGGCTGCACATAGGGAAAAGACTTAAAATTATGCGCCCCGTCATAGATGCCCGGCAAATCTGTCACTTCTTTTATCCATGACGCAAAGGCACTTGCTGTCAGGCCCACGCCAGTACCCAGATTAAGTTCCTCGCCCTGACAGCCGCGAGCCACCGCCCGATAAATGCCGTACACAGCATCAGCTGAATACAAAAAATCCCGAGGCGTAGTTTCATCGTCCATGCGGGGTAAAATTTCTTTTTTGATACTTGCATACAAGGTACGAGCCACCAGTCCGTCCTTAGGGCTGCTGTCCGGACCGTAAACTTCCGGCAGGCGCAGAATGGTCACAGGCACAACAGCCCATTCCGACCATGCCTTAACCGCCTTTTCGGCTACCAGCGCCATACCATCGGCAGCACGCTCTGCCGCCTCGCCTTTCACGGCAGCGGCAGTGGAGATGAAATAGACAGACTCCACCTCATATTCATAGGCCAGCGCCAAAATATCGGCCAGCCGCTGCAAAGCGTCAATGCGTTCTGCAGCCAGCCGTTCTGCCGGCCATACATAAATAAGCAAAGGAATATTATGGATGCGCAAAGTCTCTCTGGTCTGCTCCAATGAGCCTGTTGCACTAAAAAACTCCCAATTTTCCTTAACAAACAAACGCGCCAGCTGATTATGCCAAAAAGGTCTTGCCCCTGTCAGCATAACCTTGCGCTTTAGCTGATTTCCCTGCTTTTCAGCCATAAATATACTCCCCTTTACCTACGCTGTCCCACGGCATAGGTCTATCACCACATGTTCCAGAACTTCCTCTCCTGCCTGTCCTGTTTTTAAAAGATAATCTGCATCTATCAGTTCCAGCATATTGCGTTTCAGCACAGCTGACGGAAACTGCATCGCTGCCCGTCCCAGCTTCTCCGCAATAAAGGGATTAAGCTCCAAGGGCTTAGCCAAAGCCTTGCCCCGTATTCCCTGCTCCTGCAGGACGCGTGCCTGCCACAGCTGCCGCACATGACGTGTGAGCAAGGCCAGTATCATGGTAAAATATGTACCATCATTAAGCTGCCGCCGCAAAAGCTGTAAAGCCTTTTTGGTTTTTCTCTCGCTGATAGCGTCCAGCAAGGCAAAGGCCGATACCTCCGGCAGCCCGGCAAAAACCTTGGTAAGCATTTCTTTCGTTATCCGCCTGTCACTGGTGAACAGGTTGAGCTTATCAAACTCCTTGTCCAGAAATTCCAAAGATATAGTCTTCATTGTGCTAACGACGCCGCTAAAATACGCCATCGCCTCCCTGTCCATATCTTTATTCAGTGATTGCAGCTTGCCCTGCAGCCAGTCATTTATATTCCATGCCCTGATGGCCTCGGCCTCCAGCACTGCCCCGTATTTTTCGATGACCTTGTAAATCTTGCGCCGTTTATCAGCCTTGTCACTCTGCAAAAAGATAACATAGCTGTACTCCGGCATATCCGCTAAGGTTGTAAACAACCGTTCCAGTTTTTTGTCCTTGGCAGATTTCTTATTCTCACCTTCATCTTTTTTCTCCTTAAACAGGCTGGTATCCTGCAAGAGCAGCACATTTTTACTAGAAAAAAACGGTGCTGTTTCGATAAGCCCCGTCAGGTCATCCGTATCAATAGCTCCCGTCAGCTTCTGCACCGCATCAGCCTGTTCCTGCGGGCTGGTAAACAGCCGCCCCAAAATACTTTCACGGGCTTTATCTATATAATAACGTTCTTCGCCAGCCAGTAAATAGACATGCTTTAGTCCGTCTTTTTGCAGACTGGCCATAAACTCGCCAAATTTCACTTTTCATACCTCTGATTGTAAAGATTATTTATTATTATAACATAACGCCTTTACCAAACGTAAAACAAAAAAAATTTACAGCATACAAAAAACCTCCCTGCCGGGGATAACTTACCTAAACGAAAGAAAGTCATTCCCGGCAGGGAGAGCGTCTTTGTATATCTTATAACTGATAATCCGTTTGCTTTCACACTTTACTCAAAATAAATTCTGCCTGTCCCTGCAGCTGATAAGTGCCCAGTCCAGCCGGAACAAACACTGTCCTGCCCTTATCAATGGTAAGGCTTTCCTCATTGCCTGTCAGCTTCAATGCTCCATCCAGCACGGTCAGACAATGGAAGGAATCCTCTCCGGCGTACATGGCACTATTTCCATGCAAAGCTCCATGATATACCTTAAAATACTTGCACTGTGCCAAAAGCTTTATATCCATAGCAGGGAACAGGTCTATATCAACCATTTTTTCTGCCGTACCTTCCGGCACTTCCAGCCTGGTCACAGCCAAAGCCCGGTCAATATGCAGCTGCCGCGGCTTGCCATCCTTGCCCACGCGGCCATAGTCATAGACGCGATAGGTCAGATTGGAGCTTTGCTGTACCTCATAAATCAAAATGCCGCTGCCAATGGCATGCAGGGTGCCTGCCTTGATGAAGAACACATCGCCTTTTTTCACCGGCACCTTGTTGCAGACTTCAAGCAGCGTGTTATCCTCAATACGCCGCTGAAATTCTTCCCTGCTGATTTCCTGCTGAAAGCCATAGATAAGGCTGGCACCGGGTTCAGCATCCACCACATACCACATTTCCGTCTTGCCCTGCTCGCCTTCCTCTCGCAGAGCATATTCATCATCGGGATGCACCTGCACAGACAGCTCACCTTTGGCATCAATAAATTTAATCAGCAGAGGAAAATACTCCATAGACTGTGCTTTCGTGCCGAGCATAGCCTTGCCTGCGCCGGACAAAACATCAGCCAGCGTACGGCCTTTGGCTTCGCCGCTGTCCACTATGCTGAGCCCGGCTTCATGGCAGGAAA
>JAGAYB010000218.1 GCA_017940705.1 Selenomonas sp.
AAAAATGCTAAAGTTGGGAAGGAGTTATAACCATTATGTAGAAAATAAATAAAAGGCAACTTTAGAGAGTGAATCGGAAAGGGGTGTGATTCCGGCATGCTGGATCAGATTATGAATTCTGCAAACTTCGACTATCTGTCACGGGGAATGTCAGCAGCTAATCTGCGGCAGGAGGTTATCAGCAACAATATCGCCAACGTTAATACTCCGCATTTTAAGCGCAGTGCGGTGAACTTTGAAGACCTGCTGGCCAAGGAACTGCATCTTGATGATGACGGCAGGCGTCTGGAAATTGTGCGCACCCATGACCGCCATCTGCCCATTCCCATACATGGGAAGGTTCATGCGGTGATTGAGGAAGACCAGACCACGACCATGCGTGTCGATGACAACAATGTTGACATTGATATCGAAATGGCCACCCTGTCCAAGAATCAGCTTTATTATAACGCTATGGCTACACAGCTGGGCGGTTATATGACGAAATTGAAGAACGTTATCACCAGCGGACAGAGTTAAGGAGCAGTACTGTTCCTAAGCTGGCGGTAGAAAGAGTACAGGAATGAGACTATGAGTATGTTTTTGGGGATAGATGCAGCAGCTTCGGGGCTTACTGCCGAGCGGCTGCGTATGGACGTTATTTCAAACAATATCGCTAATGCCAATACGACCCGGACGGAAGGGGGCGGTGCCTATCACCGCCGGTATGTGATTTTTGAGCCGCGTACCAAGAATACGGGGCCGTTCCAGTCATTTTTGCAGCGTTCCATGAACAAGCTGCAGGCTGGTGACGGTGTACGGGCTACCCGGATTGAAAGCGATGATACACAGGGACCGCTGGTTTATGACCCGGGACATCCCGATGCCAATGCAGACGGCTATGTGGAGCGCCCGAATATCAATGTCGTGGCGGAAATGGTGGACATGATTACGGCTTCCAGAGCTTATGAAGCCAATACAACCACCATAAATGCGGCCAAGGCCATGGTGACCAAGGCTTTGGATATGGGCAAATAACAACCTTGTTTTGAAAGGATAAAAGTATGGAGATAGCAGCATTACAAATGACTCCGGTCAAGATGCACGCAGAAAGCCATTTGGGAGAGACGCAGGAACCAAAGGAAGTAAAGAGCTTCGGTGCGTATCTTAAAGACGCTTTAAAGAAAACAAATGCCCTGCAGCTGGAATCTGACCGTCAGAACGCCCTGCTGGCAGCAGGCCGGGTTGAGGATGTATCTCAGGTGGTCATTGCCAGCCAGAAGGCGGAAATAGCCTTGCAATTAACCCTTCAATTAAGAAACCGTGCGATGTCAGCTTATCAGGAAATCATGCGCATGCAGGTGTAACGGCTAAGATAGTGTAATTCAGCGTGAAGGGATTGAGATCATGGGAGATTGGAAAGAGCGGTATAAGGAGCTGCTGGAACGATTCAGCAAGCGCCAGCGTTATATTATGCTGGGTTCCGCTTTGGCTATTCTCATTGCCATCGTCGGTGTAAGTGCGTGGTATGGCAATAAACCGGACATGGTTCCCCTGTTTACCAACATGGAAACCAAAGACGCCGGCGAAGTAGCTGCGAAACTGAAAGAAGCCAAAATTGAATACGAAGTCCAGGAAACGCGCCAAGGCACCACAATCATGGTTCCGTCACGGGACGTGCATAATGCACGTCTGGATTTGTCAACTCAGGGCCTGCCCCGTGGCAATAAAGGCTTTGAAATCTTTGATGATAGCAAGCTGGGGGTCACGGAGTTCCAGAACAAGGTAAATTACCTGCAGGCGCTGCAGGGGGAACTGACCCGTACTATCGAACAGATTGCCGCCGTGGAAAAGGCCCGTGTCCATATTGTATTGCCCGAGGACAGCCTGTATAAGAAAAATGAAAAGCCGGCTACGGCTTCCATTATGCTCCATTTAAGACCGAATATGGAGCTGTCCAAGAAAGAAATCAAGGGCATTGTCAATCTGGCCGCCAACAGCGTCCGGGGCTTAAAACCGGAAAATATCACGGTCATTGACGATACGGGGAAGATTTTGAACGACCCCGACGAAAATGATGAACAGAACGTCACGGCCAAGACCATGACTCAGCTGGATATGACCAAAAAGATTCAGGACAATATCCAGAAAAATGTGCAGTCCATGCTGGATCAGTCCATGGGTGAGGGCAAGGCCTTTGCCCGGGTCAGCGTGGAACTGGATTTCGACGATCGTACCACTGACAAGCAGACATTTACTCCTGTGGTGGATGATTCCGGTATTATCCGCAGCCAGCAGGATGTCAGTGAGACGTATAACGGCACTTCCAACCAGCCGGGCGGAGCTGCCGGGGTTCAGTCCAACGTACCCGGCTATGTGGCGCAGAATGCCAATGCCAATGCCGAGTATGAGAAAAAGGAATCAACGAAAAACTTTGAAATAAACGAAGAAAAGTCCAAGGTGGTAGCAGCTCCCGGCTCCATCCGCCGCTTGACGGTGGCTGTGCTGGTAAACGATGATGTTACCCCCACTCAGCGTGAGAGCATCATGCGGACGGTGAGCAGCGCTGCCGGCATCAATACGAACCGCGGTGACACAATTTCTGTTGAACCGCTGCCTTTCAGCACGGAGCTTCGCGACCGCCGGGCCGCAGAAGAAAAGGCTGCCAAAGACCGGGAAGACATGATTTTCTACGGTACGATTGCGGCAATCCTGCTGGTGCTGGCTGCTATCGGCGGTTATCTCTACTATCGCCGCAAGAAAAAGCTCGAAGCTATTGCGGCCGAACAGGAGAGAATCCGTCAGGAGGAGGAAGCAAGGAAGAAGTTGGAAGAAGAAGAGCGCGCAGCTTTGCTGGCTGCTGGTGCTTTGGAACCTGATGAACTCTCGGAAGAGGAGCAGCAGCATCTCACCGAAAAACAGACTCTCCAGCAGCTCATCGACCAGAAACCGGCAGAAGTGGCTATGCTTATCAAAACTTGGCTTGCGGAGGAATAATAAATGGCACTTGAAGATATGTATGGAGATAGTGAATCTGAGTTCACAAATACGGAAAAAGCGGCCATTTTGTTTATCGCTTTGGGGCCAGAGTATTCGGCCAAGCTGTTTCAACATCTGGCCGACGATGAAATTGAGCGCATAACGCTGGAGATAGCTAACCATAAAAAGGTCAGCGCGCAGGTGAAATCTCAGGTGGTCAGTGAATTTTATCAGATGGCTATGGCCAGCGATTATCTGTCCACCGGCGGCTTGGAATATGCTCAGAATGTTTTGGAGAAGGCTCTGGGCTCGGAAAAGGCCATGGAGATTCTCAACCGCCTTACTACGAGCCTGCAGGTTCGGCCTTTCGATTTCCTGCGCAAGACCGACCCTTCCCAGCTCATGAACTTTATCAACAACGAGCATCCTCAGACCATTGCGCTGATTATGGCGTATCTGGATCCCGATCAGGCGGCTACCGTTTTGGGCTCCTTGTCGCCTGAGGCACAGGCAGACGTTGCCAAGCGTATTGCCCAGATGGACAGGACGTCACCGGATGTTATCCGCGAGGTAGAGCGTGTGCTGGAACGCAAGCTTTCTTCGCTGGTTACGCAGGACTTCACCACGGCAGGCGGTGTCAAAGCCATCGTGGAAGTGCTCAACCGTGTGGACCGCACCACAGAAAAATCCATTATCGAAACCTTGGAAGTGGACAATCCGGAACTGGCCGAGGAAATCAAACGCCTCATGTTCGTATTCGAGGATATCGTCCAGCTGGACGACCGCTCCCTGCAGATGGTTCTGCGCGAAGTGGATACCAAGGATTTGTCTTTGGCACTCAAGGCAACGCCGCAGGAAGTGGCCGACAAGGTCTACAAGAATATGTCGAAACGTGCTGCCGATATGCTCCGCGAAGAAATCGAGTTTATGGGCCCGGTGAAGATTCGCGACGTCGAGGAGGCACAGCAGAAGGTCGTCAATGTCATCCGCGTACTGGAAGACAAGGGCGATATCGTAGTATCGCGTGGACAGGGAGACGAGATGATTGTCTAGGGTTATCAAAGCCGCTATATGGGAGGAGAATCCGCATCTTATCCATACCCCCGAGCCGCCTAAGCCCGAGGCCGTGGCGGCTGAGAACGATGGTCTGGATGAGGAAGCTCGTGCCCACATGCTGGCAGAAATTGCGGCCAAGGAGCAGCGGGCTATCCAGCTGCTCAAAGATGCCAAGGTAGAAGCCGAAATAATCAAACAGGAGGCTCAGACAGAGCGGGAAAACCTGCTGGCTGAGGCTCAGGCAGAAATTGAACAGGAAAAATTAAAGGCCTCTCAGGAAGGGCGCAATGAAGGCTATGAAGCCGGCTATAAGGATGGCGCCGACAAGGTCAGGGAAGAGATGGCGGAAAGCATCGCTGAGGCCAATTCTCTGGCGGAGAAAACCCTGCAGGATGCCAAGACAGCCACCAGGGACTATATCCAGCAGGCCGAGCAGGATATGGTCAGGATTGTGATGGCTGTGGTGGAAAAGATTCTGCCGCAGCATTTCATTGATGCCCCACAGGTGGTACTGCCCCTTGTTCAGGAGGCTATTTTAAAGGTCAAAGACCAGAAAGAGCTTAAAATTCATGTGGCGCCGCAGGATTATGACTTGCTGCTTTTGGCGCGCAATGAGCTGCGCGGCCTGCTGACCTACGGCGATGCGACCATCGAGATAAACTCCGATGGCAGTATGCAGCCGGGTGATTGTCTGATAGAAACGCCCAACGGCACAGTAGATGCCCGTCTGGCCACCCAGATAGAGCTGGTGAGACAGGCCGTTAAGGATGTAATGTTATAGTCTGAGGGCTGGATGGTGAAGGATATGGATACACATGGTGGAATAGAAAATTTCCGGCTTAACATTGATAAATTCATTGATGCCATCCATGACTGTTCCAGTGTCAAGCTCACCGGCAAGGTTACGCAGGTCATCGGTTTGGTCATTGAATCCCAAGGGCCGACGGTCAGCGTCGGGGAGCTTTGCTATGTAAGTTCCCATACGCCGGGCGTAGCGCCGATACCTGCCGAAGTCGTAGGTTTTCGGGAAGGTTATGTCATGCTGATGCCTGTAGGTGAAATGCAGGGTATCGGCCCGGGCTGTGAGGTGACTTCCTCGCAAAAGATGCTGAATG
>JAGAYB010000219.1 GCA_017940705.1 Selenomonas sp.
TCGGGAGTAGAGTGAGCAGATGAGCAAGATTGATGAATTAGCCAGAATTATTGACGTCAGTTCAAATATTGTTTTCTTTGGTGGTGCAGGGATGTCGACAGAATCAGGCATACCAGACTTTCGGAGTGCCGGTGGTATCTATAATCAAAAGCTGGACAAAAGATTTAGTCCGGAGGAAATGGTATCACATACCTTTCTGATGAGCCATCCAGAGGAATTTTTTGAGTTTCTCTTCAATAAAATGATATTTTTAGACGCTGAACCTAATAATGGACATGAAGCATTGGCAGAACTGGAGAGCAAGGGAAAGCTGCACGCCGTGGTAACCCAGAATATAGATGGCCTGCATCAGAAGGCTGGCAGCGAAAATGTATATGAGCTTCATGGAACCATAATGCGGTGGTATTGCATGGATTGCAGCATAAGCTATAGTTTGGACTATGCGTTACAGGAGCATGGCAAAGGCGCGATTCCAAGATGTACTCATTGTGGTGGTATTGTGCGCCCGGACGTTGTGCTCTACGAAGAGGCGCTAAATGAGCTTGTTATTGAAAATGCTGTCAGGGCCATCCGTAATGCCGATACCATCATTGTAGGAGGCACATCATTGGCGGTGTATCCGGCGGCAGGGCTGCTGGACTACTTCAGAGGTGATAATTTGGTGGTAATCAATAAGACAGCCACCAAGGCTGATACTTCAGCCAACCTGCTTATTAGAGAGCCCATCGGCAAGGTCCTGAGTGCAGCAGTACGCTAACTATGTTCATGAGCGATTTTGACTGTGGCAAATATTAGCAGGGTAGCTAGAAACAGCGTTTTGAGAAAAAGTCAGAGTAGGAGGAGTATAGCTATGACTATCATAAGAACGGAACTGGGAGACATTACGGCAAAACATTATGCCGATGCCATTGTCAACGCAGCCAATGAAAGTCTGCTCGGCGGTGGAGGCGTGGATGGAGCCATACATAGAGCCGCTGGGCCGGAGCTATTGGCAGAGTGCCGGACGCTCAATGGCTGCAAAACAGGACAGGCAAAAATCACTAAGGCATATAAGCTGCCCTGCGATTATATAATTCACACGGTAGGGCCTGTATGGCATGGCGGCAGCCACGGTGAGGCAGAACTGCTGGCTGGCTGCTATCGGCATTCGCTGGAGCTTGCCATTGAGCATGGAATCCGAACGGTGGCGTTCCCTTCAATATCCACAGGTGTGTATTCCTATCCGGTGCAACAGGCCGCTGAAATTGCTGTGCGAACTGTAAAGACTATGGTTGATGAACATCCGGAGGCTTTTGATGAGATTATGTGGGTACTATTTGATGAACGGACTAAGTTAATATATGATGGAGCGGCTGCTCCGGTCGCGAAGTAAAAATCAGCGCTGGAAAAGTTTATGCTTACGAGCAAATCGCAAAACAAATGTGCCAAGAAGGCCACAGCTTACTGTTTCGCCAATAAATATTTGGAGTGCGATTAAAGGCCAAAATGACTCAACGCCGTAAACGTAAATAATTATGGGTGGGACAATCAGCGTATTACTGATAACTGGAGCAATCCACGAAAGATATGGTTTGCTCCGCAAAGCGTATGTTCCCAATGCTCCGATTAGGGTGGCCAATGAACCAAAAACTACATCCCAAGGGGCACAGCCTGTCAGCAGATTGGCAAGCAGGCAACCTATGGTAAGACCGGGAATAGCTGCAAATGTTAAGCAGGGAAGAAGCGTCAATGCCTCAGAAAAACGTACCTGAATGGCTCCAGAGGCCAGCCCCATAATTTCAGCAAGATAAGTCAAGATAATATACAAAGCTGCGATAAGACCACCCAGTGCGGCTTTTTTTGCTGCTGTCAAAGTTATACCTCCTCAATAAATCAGATAAGTACATATTACAACGACAGAACAAACTTGTCACGGAAGAAGGTGTATTTATGGGGATAGACTCGGGCTAATCTCAGACGGCTTATCTATAACACCAATACCATAGAAGGCTTAAACCGGCAGCAGCGCAAGGTGACAAAGTCCAAGTTCGTATTCCCGACAGATGACAGCCTGCTGAAAATGCTCTACCTTGCTATGATGGACATAACGAAGAAATGGCCAGGCCACCGCCAGGATTGGAGCATTATCCATGCCCGGATGGCAATCTATTTTGAGGACAGACTTCCGGAATAAAAAATCTGCACGTTCAAGGCACGGGCAAAGTCCCGTGCCAATTTTCTTGTATTCCCTTCTTATTTTATGGTAAAATAGTTGCTATGTGAGTTCGTAGAGGTTGCAACTGGATAAGGTACGCTCTATGGCATTGTCCTGAGAGGTACCACAAAAGGCTCGGAACTTAGTCGTAGCAAGGCTTCCCGGTACTCGCACACGAATACACTTTTTTTGAACCCCTCTTAGGCGTTTCAAAAGGGAAAAGTGTGTTTGTATCAAATTTATACTACAATTGGAGTGTTTTTGTTTGAAACGAGCCATCGCTGGTAAAGGTTTGGCGGCGCTGATGTTAGGCGCTGCCGGTTTTATGATGATAAATGTGCCGCAGGCTATGCCGGTATCTGCCCAGGTGCAGGACAAGGTGTATGTCCAGCCGGAATTACCGAATATACCGGGACTGGTTATAAGTCCTAGTGACCCCCTGCAGAAATTGACAGCGCGTTCTGCTGTCGTGATGGACACGGTGACTGGTCAGCTGCTGTATGAACGGGATAGTGATACCCGGCGGTATCCGGCCAGTACCACGAAAATGATGACCTTGATTGTCGCTTTGGAGAAAGGCAATCTTGATGATGTGGTAACGGTGAGCAAAAATGCCGAAGGTATGGAAGGCTCCACATTGTGGCTTGTAAAGGGCGATAAAATTCCCCTGGGTGAGCTTTTGACCGGTATGATGATGCATTCCGGCAATGACGCGACCATTGCGGTGGCGGAGCATATCGCTGGCAGTGAAGCGGCCTTTGTGGAAATGATGAATGAAAAAGCGGCGGCCATAGGTGCCAATGATACGCATTTTGTCAATCCCAATGGCCTGCCGCATGAACAGCATTACACCACGGCGCATGACCTGGCCAAAATTGCGGCTTATGGCTACAGCCTGCCGAATTTTGAAAAAATTGTCAGTCAGCAGGAAGTAATCTATGACTGGGTAAAAGACCCGGCCAAGAAACTCCGAAATGAAAATCAGATGCTCTGGCTTTATCGGGGCAGTAATGGCGTAAAAACAGGTTATACTGATGCCGCCGGGCGCTGCCTGGTATCAGCGGCGCGCCGCGATGACATGCAGCTTGTTGCCGTCGTGCTGGATAGTGTCTACATGTGGAATGATTCCATTGCCCTGCTGGATTACGGGTTCAAAAACGCTACGCCTAAGAGTCTGGTAAAAAAAGGTGACGTTGTTACCAAGGTAAAGGTCAGTGATGGTAGCGATGATGAACTGGAACTGGTAGCAGCAGAATCTTTAGTAGCTGTGGAAAAACAGGGTGAAACCGGCAAGCTGGAGAAAAAACTGGAACTTCCTAAGGAAATTGCGGCGCCCATCAAAAAAGGTGATGTAGTAGGCAAGGTGGTTTGCTATTACAATGGCAAGCGCCAGGGAGCAGTTTACCTTTTGGCAGCCAAAGACGTAGAGTACTATTCTTTTTGGGATAGCATCTTCAGCTGGTGGCGTAATCTGTGGAAAGGAATTTTTTGATGGCTGAACGCTTGCAAAAAATCATCGCCCAAGCCGGGCTTGCGTCCCGGCGGGCGGCCGAAAGCATGATACTGGCTGGCAGGGTTACGGTTGACGGTCAGACCATAACGGAACTGGGCGGTAAATACGATAGTTCCCGGCATAAAATCTGTGTGGACGGCAAGCCCTTAAACTTTGTGGAAAAGAAGGTTTACTATCTGCTGAACAAGCCCAAAGGCTATCTTTCCACGGCTAAGGACGAACGTGGACGGCGCACGGTGCTTGACCTGCTGCCGGAAGTGAGTGAGCGCGTTTATCCTTTAGGCCGGCTCGACAATAACACCGAAGGACTGCTCCTTATCTCCAATGATGGGGATTTGATGAACGGTCTTCTGCATCCACGCTACAAGGTCAATAAGACCTATGTGGCAAGGGTTGCA
>JAGAYB010000220.1 GCA_017940705.1 Selenomonas sp.
ACCTCTTCGGTGATATCATCACGGATTTGGGCGCAGCCATCGCCGGCGGCATGGGACTGGCAGCCGGTGCCAACCTCAACCCGGAAAAGAAATTCCCCAGCATGTTTGAGCCCATCCACGGCAGCGCCCCGGATATCGCCGACAAGGGCCTTGCCAATCCGCTGGCCGCCATCTGGAGCGTCAGCCAGATGCTGGACTTCTTCGGCCAAGAAGCATGGGGGGCAAAAGTCATTAACGCCATCGAAACCCTGCTGTTGGAGAAAAAGGTACTCACCCCCGACCTCGGCGGTACCGCCAAAACCAGCGACATCGGCAAAGCGATTCTCGAAATACTGCAACGCTAATAAAACGGCGCGTCTTGTCAAGACAGTGCGGCTTTGCCAGCCGCCCCTGCCTTTGGCCGGGCAGTGGGGCTTTGCCAAAGCGAAGCGTTTGACCGTAAACGTTAAGAAACAAATTTTGACCATACGAAAAAATAGCTCTAAAAGCCATTTGTCTGAGCACAGCGAGTTTATGGCTTTTAGAGCTATTATATTATAAGGTCAAAATTTGTTTTAGTTTACGGTCTAAGCGGAGACTGGCAAAGTATCACTGCCCGGCCGGCTGTATGCCACGGGGCAAATTATCGTTGCCACACCGCGCACTTTTTAGTAGTTTTCCGCATGAATCTCGAAGTAACTCTGGGGATGAGCGCAGACGGGGCAAAGCTCCGGCGCCTTGGTGCCGACCACGATGTGGCCGCAGTTGCGGCATTCCCAGACCTTGACTTCGCTCTTCTTAAATACTTCCTGCGTCTCCACATTTTTCAGCAGGGCGCGGTAGCGTTCCTCATGATGCTTTTCAATTTCGCCGACCATGCGGAATTTAGCGGCCAAATCCTTAAAGCCTTCCTCTTCGGCGGTTTTGGCAAAGCCGTCGTACATATCCGTCCATTCGTAGTTTTCCCCGTCGGCGGCATCGTTAAGATTCGTCACCGTATCGGGTACACCGCCATCATGCAGTTCCTTGAACCACATCTTGGCATGTTCCTTTTCATTGTCGGCAGTTTTCAGGAACAGAGCAGCAATCTGCTCATACCCTTCTTTCTTGGCCTTGGACGCATAGTAGGTGTACTTGTTGCGCGCCTGGCTTTCCCCAGCAAAGGCGGCTGCCAAATTCTTCTCGGTCTGGGTTCCTGCGTATTTGCTCATAAATTTCTCCTCCTAAAAATACACTTATAACATCACACAGTCAGCCGCACTCTACGGGCGCGGCTGACTATGCTAAAAACTTAAACCTTGAACTTCTGAACTTCTTCCTGCAAAGCACCGGCCATCTTTGCCAGCTGCTCACTATTGGAATTCATTTCGTGAACAGATGCCGACTGTTCCTCCGTGGCCGCCGATACGGTTTCGGAGTTGGCCACAACGCTGCGGCTCATTTCCTCAATGTCCTTAATCGCGGACTGGCAGCTGTCGGCGCTGTCCGTGGCCTCCTTGGACGCGCTGGCAATCTGCTGGGAACGGCTGGAAATCTTTTCGACCAGCATTACGATATCGGAGAATTCCCGGCCCGTTTCTTCGACGCTGTCCTTGGCCGTGGCCAGATTTTCCGTGCCTTCGTTCATGCTGCTGACAGCCTGCTGGGTTTCATTCTGAATCTGCCCAATCAGACCGGCAATCTGACTGGCGGCCTCTTCGGACTGCGCGGCCAGCTTGCGGATTTCATCAGCAACAACAGCAAAGCCCCGGCCGGCATCACCGGCACGCGCTGCCTCGATAGCGGCATTGAGCGCCAGCAGATTGGTCTGCTCGGCAATGCCGGAGATGGTATCGGTTATGCGCCCGATTTCATCGGAACGCTCGCCCAGACTGTTGACCACTTTGGCCGACTCGCCCACCACTTCGCTGAGACGGGCCATATCCTTGACGGTACGGGTAACTACATGATTACCGTTCTGGGCTTTTTCCGTAGCCTGCTGGGTTTCCACTGCCGCCCGGCGCGCATTATGCGCCATGCCGCCAATGCGTTCCAAAAGCACATCCATGGACTGGGAGGCTTCATCTATCGCCGTCAGCTGCTTATTCGTAGCCCCGGCCACATCGGTGATGGATTCAGCCACCTGCTGGCTGGCTGCCGCTGACTGGGTAGTCATTTCATTGAGCTGGGCTGCATCATTGGCCACCTGGTCAGCAGATTCTTTGATTGAGCCCATGAGCTTGCGCATATTGCCGCCCAGAACCTTCAGGATTTCCACCATCTGGCCGATTTCGTCCTCACGCGCCGTATATTCAGGCTTTACAGGTTCTGCCCGGTAATCCCCGTGCGCAAATTTCTGCAAACGTCCCGTCACAAAGCTGATGGGGTCGCCAAAGCTCTGGGCAATCTTCACGCCCAGCATAGCCATAATCAGCGCCACGACAAAAATGATGACCGCCGAAATCATGATTTTCTGATAGAGTGCTTTCTGATTGGCATCCGTGTATTTGGCGGCCTCGGCATCAATGTAATCTATCCATGAGCCCGTGCCCACAATCCAGCCATAGGGCTTAAATTCCATCACGTAATTGCGCTTGGGCAGAGACTGGCTCTCGCCCGGTTTCGGATAGGAAAAATCCACAAAGCCGCCGCCGTCTTTCTGGCCCTCCTTCCACATGTTCTCCATGTAGGGAACGCCGTTGGGGTCTTTTTCACCACGGCGCATCTTGCCCTCTGCCGAACGGTTGCCGGCATGGGCTACACAGATGCCCGTGTCCTTTTCATCGGCAAAGAAATACCCCTTGCCCTCATCATAGCGCACTGAACGGATGACATCCAGCGCCATGCTCTTGGCCTGAGCCTCTGTAAGCTCACCTGACTGCTGGCGCGCATATATGCCATTCAGTGAGGAAACCAGGCCTTCCGTCTGCAGCCGCAGTTCCCTGTCATACTGTGCCGACAGCTGCTTACGGTAATCAGCCACCAGTTTGTCATTATCGGAAATTGTACTGTAAATAAAGTAGCCGCCCACTGCCAGGGTAGCCACCACGCTGACAGCCACAAAGAGTGCCGTCAGCTTGCCGCGAACCGACTTCATAAAAAACATAATATCACCCCATCTTAACATCTTAGTCGTATAGTGACATTTCTACATCTTCCGCTAAAATCCTGCCGATAACGCAATAATCATAATATTTTTTAT
Source organism: Selenomonas sp. (assembly GCA_017940705.1). Next base: position 3,161 of record JAGAYB010000220.1, read on the forward strand.
AACGCCGTTGTTCCAGTTTTGCCATAGGCAAAACTTCCTCTTGGCGTTTCCCTAAAGGACTAGCTTCGCTTCGCAACGAGGCGGGAGATATGCTCGCCGCCTGTTTTGGTATTCGTGCCTCGTTATAATTCTGCATAGAGAAGCTCCTTTCTGCAATGAAACATACTTTAATTATATTCGGTAAGCCGGTGATAAAAACCTTGTGGCAGGATAATTTTATTTGCTTATTAAAGGTTCTGCCGGGGAGGTGTTCTTTGGTTGCAGGAAATAGCTTATATCGGTAGAATAAATGTAAAGGGTATATGAAATAGGAGTTATCCACAGAATTTAGCGAAAATCTGTGGATATGTGAGAGTTTTTGTGGATAACTGCGTGTTAAATGTGTATGTTTCTGAGGTCAGTATGGATAACCAAAAAAAGGTATTAAAGTTAATCGACTATATTCGTCAGGTGTGCGCCCTGCGGCAAAACATTGTCCGGGGCATAAAA
>JAGAYB010000221.1 GCA_017940705.1 Selenomonas sp.
ACTGACCAAATCTGTCCGGGCGTGGTTTTCGATGATGATATCCACCTCCGGGCCGACGGCCTCCCGGATAGCTGCCACCCGTTCTTCCCCCAAGGCAATGTATTTATGGGAAAGCGGCCCCTCCAAATGCGGCAGGGCTTTTCCCTCCCGGTCAAAGCCCAGGACATCGACCTTTACGGCATCATAGCCTTCAGCGATGGCCTTACGGGCCTCATCCGCATAATCTTCCTGCGCCCCTTTCGGCTTGCGCACCTTGCCCCAGCCCAGCTGCAGCTGCGAGGCATACGCCCGGAGCTGCGAACGCACCTTGCCACCCAGCAGTTTATAAACCGGCACGCCCAAGGCTTTGCCCTTTATATCCCAAAGAGCGATGTCCAGCGCGGAAATGGCCGAAAAGATAATCGTGCCGCCGCCCTGTCCCCAAAAGGTTTCCTTCAGCAGTTTTTCCCAGATTTTTTCCGTGTTGAACGGGTCTTCCCCGATAAGCAGGCCGGCAAAATCCTTAATAGCCCCCACCGCACCGGAACCGCCCCGGCCATAGGCCATACCGGCCTCCCCTAAACCGTATATGCCTTCGTCTGTAGACACTTTGACCAATATCGGCCGCTGCCCGGACTGGGGCCTGGTATGTACATGAAATATCTCTACCTGTGTTATCTTCATTAAAATCACCTTTTCTTAAATTACGTATTCTTCTGCCAGATTCTTCCCTGCCTCGTCCCCCATGATATGCGACAGGATAAGATGTTCGTAATGGGCCGTGTCAATGCTGCGCACCCGTGGTCTGGCCAGTTCTATACTTTTATCCATGGTAATTTGGCCATCATCGAGCAGGATAACCCTGTCAGCCAGGTTCACGGCCTCTGACACGTCATGCGTTACCAAAATAATCGTCAGGCCCAGCTGTTTCCAAAGTTTTTCTATCAGCTGCTGCATATTGAGCCTGGTCAGCGCGTCCAGAGCACTTAAAGGTTCATCAAGGAGCAGCACCTTGGGCGTGCCCACCAAAGCTCTGGCCAGGGCCACTCTCTGCCGCTGGCCGCCGGAAAGGTCAGATGGCCAGGCCTCTTCCCGGCCGGATAAGCCGACTGCCGCTAAGGCTTGATAGGCTTTATCACGACTGCGTTCCGGCGAGCCCAGAATGACATTTTGCCAGACATTCTTCCACGGCAGCAGCCGTGCGTCTTGAAACAGGAACCTTACATTGGCATCTATCTTGTCCACGAGGCGGTCCTGTATGCGGATTTTACCGCCCGTCTGCCGGTCCAGCACAGAAATCAGGCGCAGCAGGGTACTCTTGCCACAGCCGCTTTTTCCGACCAGTGCCACAAATTCCCCGGGCTCAATCTCGATATTTATATCACGCAATACCTGGGTATCGCCAAAATATTTATTTACATGTCTAAGTTCAATCCTATATCCTGACACCGTCCGTCACCTCCTGTAATTAGGATTCCAGCGCAGCAGCCGTTTGGTCAGCTGTACCGCCAGCAAGTCCGATATACTCCCCAACAGCGCATACATAATCATACTCAGCACGATAACGTCCATCATCATGTATTCCCGGGCATTCGTTGCCATATAGCCTATCCCGGATTTTGCCGCCACCGTTTCAGCTACAATCAGAATCAGCCAGGTTCCCCCCAAGGACTGGCGAAAGCCAATCATAACCGACGGCAATGCCCCCGGAAAAATAATATTTTTAAACATTTCCCAGCGCGTGAGGCCGTAAATATGCCCCATTTCCAATAACCCGGCCTCAATGGAACGTATACCATGAAACGTATTCAGGTATATTGGAAAAAAGGTACTGAGCGCTATCAGTATTATCTTGGAGGTTTCCCCAATACCGAACCACACGAGAATCAAAGGCAGAATTGCCAGACGCGGTACGCTTTTTATCATCTGTATCGGCGTGTTTAAAATCTGGTCAGCCCGGCGGTAAAGTCCAGTTGCTATCCCCAGCACAAAACCTATAGAACCGCCAATGGCCAGTCCCCCAAAAGCTCTGGCGGCGCTTATCTGCAGATTGGCTGCCAGCGTACCATCTTTGATGAATCTTATCGTCGTCGTTATGAGTTCCTCCGGCTTGGGAAACAACTGATTCAACTGATTTGTCTCGGCAAAATAAATCCATAACGCCAGCAAAAATAACGGCACCGACCAGATAAGCGACCAGTCAGCAAGATACTTTTTCCACAGACTGCCTTTCCCCACGGGCAGTGCCTGTATAGCTGCCTCCTTAGCCATATTGTTCCCTCCTCAGTAAATCTTAAATTTAGCAATGGCCGCATCAAAGGAACGGTCAAACAGTTTAACGGCCTCCAGCGGCTGTTTTAAAGCGCCCAGCGCGGTAAAGCTGTTGATGATATCCTGTTCTGAGGCAATCGTGGCGTCATCAATAGGTGCAATCCGCCCCTTGCGCTGTGCCTCTCCTTCTTCAAAACGCTTTCTGATTTCCTCCGGCGACTGGTTGCTCGCTTTGGACTCAAACTCTGCCCAGGCCTGCGGATGCTGACGCGCCCATTCATTGGCCTCATTGATGCGTTCCAGGTAATCCACCAAAGCGGCGTGCTTGGCCGGGTCATTGATAGTATCGAGTGAGGCGTACCAGTAATAATCCCCCGAGAGAATATTTTCGGCTGACTGCAGCAAAGCCGCTCCTTTCTGCTTGCCCACAATAACAGCATTATCATAGGAGGCCAGGGCGTCTATATCACCAGTGCTGATAGCTGACAGACCATCGGAAGTAGACATGGGCAGCGCCTCAATATCATTCCAGCTAAGACCTGCCTCCGACAGCATTTTGTAAAGGAAATACTGCGCCGTGGTATTCTTCACATAGCCCACTTTCTTGCCGCGCAAATCCGCCACCGTCTTTATTTTGTCC
>JAGAYB010000222.1 GCA_017940705.1 Selenomonas sp.
AGGCTAAACTTATAAAGTCCAGCTCTTATCCTAAGTGCCTCCTTTGCCGGGAAAATGAAGGCTTTGCCGGCCATGCAGGACATCCAGCACGGCAGACCCTCCGCTTAATCCCTCTGCGGCTGGCCTCCCATCGCTGGTTTATGCAATATTCCCCTTATACCTATTACAATGAGCATTGCATTGTCCTGAACAGGAAGCATATCCCCATGAAGGTAAATCGCAAGAGCTTTGAAAATTTGCTGGACTTCGTGACGATTTTCCCCCATTATTTTTTAGGCTCCAATGCTGATTTACCCATTGTGGGGGGCTCCATCCTGTCCCATGACCATTATCAGGGCGGCCGTTATGACTTTGCCATGGCCAAGGCGCCTGTGGAACATACATACAGTGTCAAAGGTTATGAAGGCATAAAGGCCGGACGGGTAAAATGGCCGATGTCCACCATTCGCCTGACGGGAGACGACAGGGAAGAACTCACGGATTTGGCCGAAAAAATCCTGAACAAGTGGCGTACCTACAGTGATGAAAGTGTGGGGATTCTGGCAGAGAGCGCCGGCGAACCGCATAATACCATCACGCCGATAGCCCGCCGCCGGGGAAATGCTTATGAGCTGGATTTGGTGCTGCGCAACAACCGCACGAGTGCCGAGCATCCTCTGGGTATCTTCCATCCCCATGCGGAAGTGCATCATATAAAGAAGGAAAACATCGGCCTTATCGAAGTCATGGGCCTGGCTGTATTGCCGGCCCGTCTGAAACAGGAAATGCACCTTTTGGGGCAGGAACTGGTTCGCGGTACAGAGGATATTTCCGGCATTGAGGAACTGCAAAAGCATGCTGACTGGTACAAGATGCTGCGGCAGAAATATCCGGCGGTGACGGCTGATAAGGTTGAGGGCATTTTGCAGGCAGAAATCGGTGAGGTATTTAAGACCGTACTCGTGCATGCCGGTGTTTTCAAGCGCAATGCCGAGGGCTTAGCCGCCTTTGATAAGTTTATGCAAACCGTTTCTGAGGGGTAATACCTAAGAAAGCAGGTTTTTATGGAAGATAAGAAACAGGCCACCATTGTAGACGTAGCCAGAGAAGCCGGCGTATCTGTCGCCACCGTATCACGGGTGGTCAATGGCAATTACCCGGTAAAGGTGGAAACCAAGGAAAAGGTCAGGACGGCCATCAGCAGGCTGAATTATGTCCCCAATGTTCAGGCCAGAGAACTCAATACCCGTAAATCATCTACCATTGGCGTAGTGGTTCCGGGGCTGCATAATATGTTCTTTGCCGAAGTCATTGATGGTATAGAAGAGGCTGTACGGCAGGAAGGCTTTTCGTTCCTGTTGAGCTGCGCGAAGAATGACCCGGTACAGGAGATGCAGGCTATCAATACGCTGGTGGCCCGTAATGTATCAGGTATTATTGTCATCAGCCCTAATACCAAAAATATCAGCGAAAGTTTTTATGAGGAACTGGTGCAGCGTGTGCCGCTGGTTTTCATAAACGGGTATCACCGTATTAAAGGCGTGTCTTATGTCGGCAACGATGAGCAGCTGGGCTGCCAGAGTGCGCTGGAGTATCTGGCTGAGCTGGGACACAAGGCAATCATGTTTGTGCGGGGCGATAATTCTGATTCATACGATATAAAAGAAGAAACTTATCGTGAGTTTATGACGAAACGCCAAAACCTGCACGAGGATTATATTTTGAATATCGGTGAGGGCAATGGTGTGGAAACGGTGGATTCAGCTATGGAGGCGCTGCTGCGTAAGCTGCCTGAGCTGAAACCGTCAGCGGTTTTTTGCTGCAATGACCTGATGGCTGTCGGTGCGCTCAATGCCTGCAAGCGTCTGGGGCTGTCCGTGCCGCGGGACATTTCCCTAATGGGCTATGACAATATAGCCTTGTCCCGGCTGGTAGAGCCCAAGATTACCACGATGGATCAGAATATGTTCCAGCTGGGCGAAAGCGCTTCCCGTCTGCTGATAGAAAATATCCGCGGCGGTCAAAGCAAGCGCATTATGCTGGACAACAGACTGATCACCCGGGAAACGACAGACAGATACATAAGCAAAGACAAATAAGACAACCCCTGCAGGATTTTCCTGGCAGGGGTTGTCTTCATGTCGAAGAAAAAATAGGTGTGTGATATAACGAGGCAAGAAAATGTCCCCCACCTCAGCAGGTGGGGGCACGAATACAAAAACAGGCGGCGAGCATATCTCCCGCCTCGTTGAAACGCCAAGAGGAAGTTTTGCCTATGGCAAAACTGGAACAACGGCGTTATAATATATATGGTATAATAAATATATTAAATGTAAAAATAATCCCAGATTAGAAAGGATAATGAATATGAACAGTGAGAAATTGATGTCAAAGCTGGAAGCCTTTGACCCGGAATTGTGCGGCGAGCTGAAACGGGCACTGGCTCATCAGCGCAACACTTTGTCCCTGATTCCGACCACCAATGCAGCCTCGCCGTTTGCGGCATACCTCAAGGGCAGCACTTTGGGCGATGAAATCATTGACCATCACGATGCTGAGGAGTATTCCAGTCTGGAACGCATTGCCGCCAAACGCGCAGCAAGGCTTTTTGGCGCTGACCATGCGATTGTCCGTACCGGCAGTCTGGCGATTGCCTCCCGTGTGGTAATGCTGGCGCTCCTGAAAAAAGGTGACACCGTTCTGTCCTTTAATCTGCGCAAGTCCGAGCACTGTACGGGCGAATTGCAGTATAACTTTGTGAAATTCGGTGTAGAGCCTGATACCATGAGCCTGAATTTTGCCAAGGTGAAGGCACTGGCACACAAACACCGCCCCGATATGATTATCTATTCTCCCGTAAATTACCCCCAAAATATTGACTATCGGGAACTGCGGCAGATTGCTGATGAAGTCGGCGCCTACCTCTGGATCGATTTGGGGCAGAACTCCGGCCTGATTGCCACGGGGAAAATCCCTTCGCCGGTGCCCTACGCTGACGTAGCTACATTTGCTGCCAGCGATGCCCTGCATGGGCCGCAGAACGGCATTATCCTCTGCAAGGAAAAACTGGCGGAACGTCTGGACAGCACGGTGGTGGAAACGGGGCACAGCTCCCTGAAAAAGAATGTGCTGGCTTCTTTGGGGATCATCTTTAAGGAAGCAGAATGTGAGGAGTATCATGCCTATAACCAGCAGGTGCTGGATAACGCCCGGGCCTTGGAAGAAGGCTTGCTGGAATCCGGCTGCAAGCTGCTGTGCAGCCCCACGCAGAATCATCTGGTGCTGGTGGAGCTTAAGAGCGGTCTGGACGGTGCTGAAGTCGTCGCCAAACTGGAAGATGCCGGCCTGCTGGTAAAAGCCGAGCACCTGCTCACCGCCGATGACAACATCAGCTATCCCATCCTGCGCCTTTCAAGTCTTGACAGCGCCACGCGGTATTTAAATGCCGGGGAAATGCGGGAGGTGGGACGCATTTTAGGCCGGTTCCTCAATTCACCGCAGGACGATGTGGCCATAAAATCTGTCAACAAATTCATAAAAAAACTGGTGGAAGACCTGCCTCTGTTTGCCGAAGACTGGCTGCCTGAACTGGAAGTCATGGACGACGGGGACGCAGAAATCGCCATGCGCGCCATGATTCACTGGAACATCTGATATTACTTTTCCATAACGGCAGCTATGGATTTGATACAGGCGTTGCGGAAACCCTGCTCCTCTAGCGCCGTTACGCCGCGGATGGTGGTGCCGCCGGGACTGCAGACGTTGTCCTTTAGGATGCCGGGATGCGTGCCGGTAGCGAGCTGCAATTTTGCGGAGCCCAGCACCATCTGAGAAATCAGGCGGTAGGCGTCTTCACGTTTCAGGCCGTATTTGACGGCAGCATCGCCGTAGGCTTCGATGAAGAGGTCGACAAAGGCCGGGCCGCAGCCCGTCACCGTACCGCCGATGCCCATAAGGGAGCTGGGCAGCTCCTGTACCAGCCCCACAGCGCCAAATAACTTTTTGATTTCCTCTCGCTCTTCCGGGGCGAGAGTATTTTTTTCCTCAAACAGCAGTACGCCTTCGCCCACCATCGCCGGGGTGTTGGGCATGACAAACTGCAGCCGCGTATTGGTTTTGAGCACACTCTGGTAACGGGCAAAATCCCAGCCTGCGGCTATGGAAATAAGAGTCTTGCCTTCCAGGGAGGAATAGAGTTCTTTGAGGACACCTTCTATCTGATAGGGTTTGCAGGCCATGATGATGGTATCGCAGATTTGCGGCAGCGCCAGCAGGCTGCGAACCGGAGTGAAGCCGATTTTGGCGGCGTTTTTCTGTAATTTTTCCTGATTGGGGGCAAAGGCGTAAACCTTGCTTTTGTCGATGGCCTGACTGTTGATGAACCCCGAGGCTAAAGCCTGCGCCATATTGCCCATTCCAATAAAGCCGAGTTTTTCCATAGTGCAATCCTCCTCGTATAAATCAAATGGATGTTATTAGTGTATATATTTATTGTAGCATGTATTCGGGGGCGTGTTGAGAATTTTTTCCTGCGGAAAAATTTTTTGCAGGTGTTGTTTATTTCAGTTGAAGGGGTATAATAATATATCAGACTCATTTTACGCAACTCGTTTGAGGTGGATATAAGATGTTAAATACACGGAATATAGATATGCTGCAAGGCTCATTCTGGGATAAACTCATTATCTTTGCCCTGCCGCTGGCGCTGACCGGGGTGTTCCAGCAGCTCTTTAATGCAGCTGATGTGGCGGTGCTTGGTCAGTTTGTCGGCAAGAACGCCATGGCGGCGGTGGGAAATAATATTTCCGTCATCGGCATACTGGTGAATCTCTTTATGGGGCTTTCGTTAGGCTCTAATGTGGTGATTGCCCGGTTTATCGGGGCAAAAAAGCCGGAAAAGGTGGGTACCGCGGTACAGACTTCCTTTGCCCTGGCCCTGATTACCGGTGTGCTGCTGCTGGGCTTAGGTGAGGCCATAGCCGGGCCGATTATCAAATGGCTGGAGGTGCCGGCGGAAGTTGAAGCCATGGCGGAAACTTATCTGCGCGTGTACCTGCTGGGGCTGCCCTTTATCGGTGTCTACAACTTTGAGGCGGCTATCCTGCGCGCCCGAGGGGACACGAAAACGCCATTGATGGCGCTGATTGTGGCAAG
>JAGAYB010000223.1 GCA_017940705.1 Selenomonas sp.
CAGATTATCGCCGGCGGCAGTATCGACATTCGCGGCACCTGCCGGGGCATGGTGCATGCAGGCGCCTATGGCGACAGCAAGGCCTTTATCATCGCCGACCACTTGATGCCCACACAGATAAGAATTTCTAACCTCATCGCCCGGAGCCCGGACGAAATGGAAAAGACGGACCGCGCTGAACGCGCTTCCATAAAAGATGGTCAAATCGTAATCGAACCAATAGAAAGGTAGGAATTAACAGTATGAGTGAAATCTATGTAATAACCTCTGGCAAAGGCGGTGTTGGTAAGACTACGACAACGGCTAATCTGGGTATGGGCCTGGCCATGCGGGGGAAAAAAGTAGTGCTGGTGGATACCGATACGGGGCTTAGAAACCTTGATTTGCTGCTGGGGCTGGAAAACCGTATCATGTATGACCTCATTGACGTTACCGAAGGCCGTGTGCCTTACAAGAAGGCGCTGGTGCGTCATAAGAAATACGACAATCTCTTTTTGCTGCCTACCTCACAGGTAAAGGACAAGACGTCTGTCAATCCCGAGCAGCTGGTAAAACTCTGTGACGAGCTGCGCAAGGAGTTTGACTTCATCATCATCGACTGCCCGGCTGGTATTGAACAGGGCTTCAAGACGGCCATTGCCGCTGCGGATACGGCTCTGGTGGTCACCATGCCGGAGATTTCTGCCGTCCGTGATGCCGACAAGATTATCGGCGAACTGGGCCGCGCTGACAAGGAAAATATCAAGCTCATCGTCAACCGCATCCGTCCCAACATGGTGGAAAGCGGCGACATGCTGAACATGGACGATATCAATGATATACTGTCACTGGACTGCATTGGTCAGGTGCCTGATGATATCAAGGTCGTTACCAGCACCAACAAGGGCGAACCCTGCATTACGCTGGACGATTCGCAGGCAGGGCAGGCGTACCGCAATATCGTAGCCCGGATGATGGGCGAGGATGTGCCCTTTATGGAATTCCATAAAGACGGCTGGTGGAAACGTCTGAAACATATTTTCAAACGATAAAAGGAGGACCGGACATGTTGGATGCTTTGATGAAAATTTTTGGTAAAAAAGAACAGTCGGGCAAAATCGCCCACGACCGTTTGAAGGTCGTACTCATCCATGACCGGGCCAATATTTCTCCTGAGGTCATGGACAATCTGAAAAACGATATTATAAAGGTGATTTCCAATTACATGGAGATAAACCAGAAGGACATGGAAATTTCGCTGGCCAATGACGATGATTCCGTAGCTCTGGTGGCTAATATCCCGGTGAATAATATGAAGCATGACAAGGGTTAAGCGGAGAGAAGATAATATAGCATGACAAAAAACATCCTGCGCCGCACAGATTGGACTTTGCTGATGGCTACGGCAGGGATAATCCTGATGAGCCTTATCATCATCGGCAGTGCCACCCATATCAATACGCCCGGTGAGGAACGCTATTGGTTTGTGGCCCGGCAGGGTATCTTTGCGGCGGTAAATGTGGCTTTGGCCATATTTTTGATGAACTTTGACTATAAGATGCTGCAGGGCTATGGCAATAAGCTGTACATTTTCAATCTGATAATGCTGCTGGCGGTTATGCTGGTGGGACAGACGGCTTTAGGCGCCCAGCGGTGGATATCCATCGGCCCTATCAGCATTCAGCCATCGGAGTTTTCCAAGCTGATTATGATTGTGTCTTTAGCAGCTATGCTGGTGGAAAAGGTCGGCAAGCTCAACACTCTCGATGAGCTGCTGCCGGTGGCGGCCTATGTGGGCCTGCCCTTTCTGCTGGTGCTCAAGCAGCCGGATTTGGGGACTTCGCTGGTCTTTATGGCCATTTTCTTTGGCATGGTGCTCATCAGTGGGATAAGACTGCGGCTGCTGGGCGGCATACTGGCTGCCGGAGTAGCCATGATGCCGCTGTTGTGGCATTTCCTGAAGGATTATCAGAAGATGCGCATCATGGTCTTTATGGACCCCAATGTTGACCCGCTGGGGTCGGGGTATCATATAATCCAGTCCAAGATAGCCATCGGCTCGGGCATGCTCTTTGGCAAGGGGCTGTTTGAAGGCACCCAGAGCCAGCTGAACTTTTTGCCGGAAAACCACACGGATTTCATCTTTGCCGTGGTCGGTGAGGAACTGGGCTTCATCGGCGTGGTGTGCCTGCTGCTGCTGTATCTGGTAGTTCTCTGGCGCGGCGTGCAGATAGCCAAGGACGCCAGCGATATGTTCGGCCGCCTGATGGCGGTGGGCATTACATCCATGCTGGCCTTCCATGTGCTGGTCAACGTGGGCATGACGCTGGGGATTATGCCGGTTACCGGTATTCCCCTGCCCCTGATGAGTTACGGGGTCAGCTCTCTGACCACCAATATTATGGCGGTGGCCATACTCATAAATATTCAACTTAGAAAAAAGAAATTAGAATTTTAGGGAAGGCTCCGTATGGAGCCTTCTCTAAATTCTACATAAGAACTGAAAAGATGTATGGAGGAAATTAACAAAATGGTACGACTTGAACATGAAGTGCTCCAGTCGGTGTTGAAGCCGGCCCGCTATACGGGCGGTGAATGGAATGCCAAGGTGAAGGACTGGGACAGCGTGGACTGTACGTTTGCGCTGGCTCTGCCCGATGTCTATGAAGTAGGCATGAGCAATCTGGGACTGGCTATCCTGTATGAGATTTTGAACCGGGAAGACAACATTGCCGCTGAACGGGTCTATACGCCCTGGATTGACATGGAACAGGAAATGCGGCAGCGGAATATTCCCCTGTTCTCCCTAGAGACAAAGCACGAACTGAATAAGTTTGACCTCTTTGGTTTTTCCTTGCAATACGAAATGATTTTTTCCAATGTGCTGAATATGCTGGACCTGGCCGGGATTCCTTTATGGAGTCGTGACCGCGGTGAGGATATGCCCTTTATCGTCGGCGGCGGCCCCTGCGTTTACAACGTAGAGCCCATCGCGGATTTCTTTGACTTCTTTATCGTGGGTGAGGGCGAAGAGGTTATCTTAGAGGTTTCCAGAGCCTTTATCCAGTGGAAAAAGGACGGACGCCCCGGCGGCAGGCGAGGCTTTTTGGCGCGGCTGCTGACCATTGACGGCATCTATGTGCCGTCCTTCTATGAGCCGAAGTATGATGCCCATGGTGACTATGAGCGTTTGGAACCTCTCCATGAGCAGGCGAAAACTCTCATTTACAAGCGTGTCTGCCGGGATATGGATAAGGCTATGTCCGTGGAACATCCGCTGGTGCCGTATATGGACATCGTTCACAACCGGGTGATGCTGGAACTTTTCCGCGGCTGTTCCCGCGGCTGCCGTTTCTGTCAGGCCGGTATCTGCTACCGTCCGGCACGGGAGCGCACGGAAGAAAAGCTGAAATCCATGGCCCGGGGGCTGGTCGACAGCTCCGGCTACAATGAAATGAGCATGACCTCCCTGTCATCGGCGGATTACTCCTGTCTGGGACGGCTGGTGGATGACCTCTTTGGGGAATTCCAAAATGAAGAAGTCAGCTTTTCCCTGCCCTCCCTGCGCATTGACAGCTTTTCCATTGATTTGGCACACAAGATGCAGCAGGTACGCAAATCCGGCCTGACCTTTGCGCCGGAGGCCGGCACCCAGCGTCTTCGCGATGTCATCAACAAGGGCGTCACGGAAGAAGATTTGATGAATGCCTGCGCTTCGGCCTTTAAGCAGGGCTGGAAACAGGTGAAGCTTTACTTCATGATGGGACTGCCCACGGAGACCGATGAGGACGTTATCGGCATTGCCCGGCTGGCCAAGAAAGTCGTAGA
>JAGAYB010000224.1 GCA_017940705.1 Selenomonas sp.
ACGAATGGCATTACGCAACGACTCACAGACCACTTCCCGTAAGGGTTGATAGCTGTCTAATTTTATAGGCGCTAATCTACTGCTCATCTGGGTTTCCCTCTCTTGCTCCAAATATTACGCTTTCATTCGGTTCAGTTGAAACGTACGGGTGACAAAGACATCAGCATTTTTTTCCCGACGCATGAAGCCGGCAATTTCTTCCGCCTGCTCACGATTCTGCGCCAGGGCAAAAACTGTGGGGCCGCTGCCGGACATCATACTGGCCATAGCCCCCTTGTCAAGCATCATCTGCTTGTATCTTTCTATCACATCATACTTATTTATAGTAACACTTTCCAGAACATTACACAACAATTTTGCTACGCCTTTTCGGCTGCCCCTGGCGATTTCTTTTTGGATAGCCTCATTGTCCGGGTGGCGTTCCGCCCCCAGCTCGTCGTAATTCTGATAAGCCCAGGCCGTAGACACGGAAATACGCGGCTTTACCAAAACCACCCATGTTTCCGGCATATCCGGCAAACGTTTCAGCACTTCGCCGCGCCCTGTAGCCAGCATGGTGCCCCCCAAGAGACAGAAAGGAATATCAGAGCCCAGTCTTGCCCCCAGCTCGCAAAGTTTTTTGGCGCTGAGATTCAGACCGTACAGCTCACTCATGCCCTTTAGCACCGCCGCAGCATCAGCACTGCCGCCAGCCAGCCCTGCCGCTATGGGAATACGCTTTACAAGCTCAATGTGTACACCGCCCGTAAGCCCGTATTCTTCCTGCACCAGCGCTGCCGCCCGCCATGCCAGATTCTTTTCATCGGCTTTCAGCCAAGGAACATTTATATTGAGGGAAATTCCCTGTGCGCGTTTTTCCAGCGTCACCGTATCATGCAGGCCCACGGTCTGCATGACCATAGCTACCTCATGGTAGCCATCAGGACGCTTGCCCAATATATCAAGAGTCAGATTTATCTTTGCATTTGCTTCTACCGTTACCATATATTCTCCCCCGCTTCATGGTCTTTCTAAATAAGGATAGCAATTTTTTTCCCGTAAGGCAAGGAAAACAGGCATTTTCAATTTGACGAAGCCCGTAAATATCCACTATAATATAAGTTATGTCATGGGGAACTGACCACAAGTAACTCAGGCTTATAGCCTGCCTTGGTTATTTGCTTCCAGTTTCTTAGCAATTTGCGAAGGAGCGAACAAATGAAAATTTTAGCCCGACACCTGACTGCTGATTTGTTTAACTGCCAAAACCGTCAGTTGAATGATAATGAACTCATAAAGGATATGCTAATCAACCTCATTCAGAAATTTGACATGCAGCTTATCAAGCTGAACATGGAAAGTCTGGATGATAGTCATACTGTCTACATGGTCGTACTCAATCAGGGGCACATTACCATGCACGTTTATCAGGAACTAAAATACGTTTCTCTGGATATCTTCCTCTGTCAGGAAAACGCCGAGCCGGACAAACTGGGGCAGGCTGTCCGCAATTACTTCAAGCCGGACAAGACCAAGACCACCGTCTTAAAGCGCGGAGACTTCGGCACCGCCAAGGATTTAAAACCCAAAGTCAAAACCAAGGTTGCCCCCCTGCGGAAAATCCACAACACCGGCGCCAAGGTCATCCGTATCCTGGCCCGCCGCAATAACAACCAGTAAAAGCAGTTTCCTGCTGACAATACTAAAAAACCAAAAGAGCAAAGATCCCATCGCTTTAATGTGCATTGTATCTTTGCTCTTTTTTGCACCTGTACGTTCAGGTCAGGGCAAACCTCTCCAATTATTCATAACGCAGGCTGCCCCCGCTGAAATAATCATTTTTACTATGTATCTTTTCTTAGAATCTCCAAATAATCTTCGTAGGCAAATACACGCGCCTTACCAGATTTTGCCGAAAATCTGAGAATATCTTTGCTGCACAGCGTTGCAATGTAATTCGCCGTACCATTTCTGGACAAGCCCAGCGCAGCAGCCGTTTTAACGGTTTCTATAATTGGATTACGCTCAATATAGGCCAGTAACCCCAAGATATTCTGACGCGAACGTGTGGGGACATCTGCCAGTTTATCCACGTTTTTTTGGTGCAACGCAACAAGACGATCTATCGTCTCTGTAGCATCTGCAGCCGTTTCCGAAACACCTCGCAAAAAGAATTTTATCCATTGCTCATAATTGCCGGATTTTCTTATTTCACTCATTCTATCATAATACTCAATTCTATTCATTTTCAAGTAACATGACAGATACAATACCGGCGAAGAAATCACCCCCTGCCCCATTAAATACAGCGTAATCAGCAATCTGCCTACACGGCCATTTCCATCAAGGAACGGATGAATCGTCTCAAACTGATAATGCAGCAGTGCTGCTTTAATCAATGGATCCATGTCATCGTCAGCATTCATAAAGCGTTCTAACTCAGACATACACTCGCGCATGTCCTGCGGATTTGGTGGAATATACCGGGCATTTCGCAAAGTACTTCCTGTACCACCAATCCAATTTTGCGATACACGAAATTCGCCGGGTGTTTTCTCCCCGCCCCTTACACTATTCATCAAAACCGCGTGTGTCTCTCTAATCAGCCGATTGCACAGTGGCAAATCAGCCATGCGTTTTACAGCAAAATTGATTGCACGAACATAATTCACAACGTCAGAAACGTCTGCATTTACGCTTTCATCAATTTCCGGATTCAATACATCCTCAAGCGTACATTGTGTTCCTTCTATCTGTGATGAAACCAATGCCTCTTTGCGAACATACATAGATATAAACAAATCCTTGTTGGGAATACGATCAGAAAGTCCTTCCAGCAGCGCCAGTTTTTTGTGCGCGTCAATCAAGAGCTGCCGCATCTCGTTATCAATCTCAACATCAGGCTGTGGTGGCAATGCTTGCGGATAAAACGAGTAATATGCCATCTCTCCACTAAGGTTTTGAACCGTTCTACCTGCACGGTTATTCATGTGGTATCCTCCTATGTGCGTTTTCTCCTGCCAGTATAACATCAAAAACTCATATAATCAACGTTTTATGAGTTTTGTATAACAAAAGTCCTTATATAAACTCAAAAAGCGACCATGTGCTTTATATAATCACATAGTCGCTTTTTGGTTGACGTCATATTTTACTACGACATACACTTGTTTGCCAAGTTTTATATACTAAATTAAAACTCTTCGCTCTTGCTGGCGATTTTTTCCTGGACGTACTTAATGAAGTCATCAACCTTCATCGTTTCGCTGTCCTTCACGCCGCGTTTGCGGACTGCGGCCGTGCCGTCAGCCATTTCCTGGTCGCCGACAACCAGCGTGTACGGCGTTTTCTTGACCTGGCTTTCACGGATTTTGTAGCCCGTCTTTTCATTGCGGTCATCCACTTCGACACGCAGGCCGAGGTCAAACATCTTCTTTTTAAGCTCGTAAGCGTAATCAGCATGCTTGTCCGTAATCGGCAGGATACGTACCTGTACCGGAGCCAGCCACGTCGGGAATGCACCGGCGTAGTTTTCAATCAGAATACCGATGAAACGTTCAATCGAGCCGTATACCACGCGATGCAGCATAACCGGACGATGCTTTTCGCCGTCTTCGCCTACATAAGTCAGGTCGAATTTTTCCGGCATCAGCATATCGAGCTGAATCGTACCACACTGCCACGTACGGCCAATGGAA
>JAGAYB010000225.1 GCA_017940705.1 Selenomonas sp.
ACTGACCAAATCTGTCCGGGCGTGGTTTTCGATGATGATATCCACCTCCGGGCCGACGGCCTCCCGGATAGCTGCCACCCGTTCTTCCCCCAAGGCAATGTATTTATGGGAAAGCGGCCCCTCCAAATGCGGCAGGGCTTTCCCCTCCCGGTCAAAGCCCAGGACATCGACCTTTACGGCATCATAGCCTTCAGCGATGGCCTTACCGGCCTCCTCCGCATAATCTTCCTGCGCCCCTTTCGGTTTGCGCACCTTGCCCCAGCCTAATTGCAGCTGTGACGCATAGGCACGCAGCCGCGAACGCACCTTGCCCCCCAGCAATTTATACACCGGCACGCCCAAGGCCTTTCCCTTTATGTCCCAAAGAGCAATATCCAGCGCCGAAACAGCCGAAAAAACAATCGTGCCGCCCCCCTGTCCCCAAAAGGTTTCCTTTAACAGTTTTTCCCAGATTTTTTCTGTGTTAAATGGGTCTTCCCCGATAAGCAGTCCGGAAAAATCCTTAATGGCGCCCACTGCCCCTGAACCGCCGCTGCCGTAGGCCATCCCTGCCTCCCCTAAGCCGTAGATGCCTTCGTCTGTCGACACTTTTACCAATATCGGGCGTTGTCCTGACTGTGGTCTGGTATGTACATGAAATATCTCCACTTGCGTTATCTTCATCACAATCACCTCTTAAATCACGTATTCTTCTGCCAGATTCTTATCCGCTTCATCCCCCATGATATGCGACAGGATAAGATGCTCATAATGGGCCGTATCGGCACTGCGCACCCGTGGCCGGGCCAGTTCTATGTCCTTATCCATGGTTATTCTGCCATCGTCCAGCAAAATAACCCTGTCAGCAAGGTTCACCGCTTCTGATACATCATGGGTCACTAAAATAATCGTCAGTCCCAGCTGTTGCCAAAGTTTTTCTATAAGCTGCTGCATATTCAGCCGCGTCAGGGCATCCAAGGCGCTTAAAGGCTCATCAAGGAGCAAAACCTTTGGCCTGCCTGCCAAGGCTCTGGCCAGTGCCACTCGCTGACGCTGCCCCCCGGAAAGGTCGGATGGCCAGGCTTCTTCCCTGCCGGACAAGCCCACCTCCGCCAGCGCCTGATACGCTTTTTCCCGGCTGCGCTCCGGCGAACCAAGAACGACATTCTGCCACACATTCTTCCAAGGCAACAGACGCGCGTCCTGAAACAGGAACCGCACATTGGCATCAATCTTATCAACCAGCCTGTCCTGAATACGTATTTCGCCTCCTGTCTGCCTGTCCAGTACGGAAATAAGCCGTAAAAGCGTACTCTTGCCGCAACCGCTTTTTCCCACCAGAGCCACAAATTCTCCGGGTTCAATTTCGATATTTATGTCACGCAAAACCTGCGTATCGCCAAAAAATTTATTTACATGCTTCAATTCAATCCTATAACCTGACACAGCCCTTCACCTCCTGTAGCTGGGATTCCAGCGCAGCAGCCGTTTCGTCAGCTTCACGGCCAGCAAGTCAGATATGCTCCCCAGCAGGGCATACATAATCATGCTCAGTACGATAACATCCATCATCATATACTCCCGGGCATTAGTCGCCATATAGCCTATCCCGGATTTTGCCGCCACCGTTTCAGCTACAATCAGAATCAGCCACGTTCCACCTAAAGATTGACGAAAGCCAATCAGCACCGAAGGCAGCGCACCGGGGAAAATGACATCACGAAACATTTCCCACCGGCTGAGGCCGTAAATATGTCCCATTTCCAGTAATCCCCCTTCAATGGAACGAATACCGTGAAAGGTATTCAGGTAAATCGGAAAAAATGTACTCAATGCAATCAGAATTACCTTTGATGTCTCCCCGATACCAAACCATACCAGAATCAACGGCAGAATCGCCAGCCGCGGCACGCTTTTTATCATCTGTATGGGCGTATTTAAAATCTGGTCAGCCCGGCGGTAAAGTCCCGTAGCTATTCCCAGCCCGAAACCAATGGTACCGCCAATCGCTAGTCCGCCAAAGGCTCTGGCCGCGCTTATCTCTAAATTAGCAGCCAGTGTACCATCCTTTACGAACCGTATCGTTGTGCTTATCAGTTCCTCCGGCTTGGGAAACAGCTGATTAAGCTGATTTGTCTGCGCAAAATAAATCCATAAAGCCAGTAAAAATAATGGTACCGACCAAATAAGCGACCAATCTATAATATACTTTTTCCACAGGCTGTCATCTGCCGGCCTTAACGCCTGAAGCACTGCTCCCTTAGCCATACCTGTCCTCTCCTTAATAAATCTTAAATTTAGCAATCGCCTCGTCAAATGAGCGGTCAAACAGTTTTACTGCTTCAAATGGTTTTTGCAAAGCCCCCAGCGCTGCAAAACTGTTTATAATGTCCTGTTCGGAAGCAATGGTTGCTTCATCAATCGGAGCAATCCGCCCTTTGCGCTGCTTTTCCCCTTCTTCAAAGCGTTTCCTGATTTCCTCCGGGGACTGGTTGCTCTCTTTGGCATCAAACTCAGCCCATGCCTGCGGATGCTGTCTGGCCCATTCATTGGCCTCGTTGATGCGTTCCAGATAATCCACCAGAGCAGCATGCTTAGCCGGGTCATTGATGGTATCCAAGGAAGCATACCAGTAGTAATCTCCCGAAAGGATATTTTCTGCCGACTGCAGCAAAGCTGCGCCCTTCTGCTTGCCCACGATAACCGCATTATCGTAAGATGCCAAAGCATCTATGTCACCGGTGCTGATGGCGGACAAGCCATCCGAGGTAGACATGGGCAGCGCCTCAATATCATTCCAGCTAAGACCTGCCTCCGACAGCATTTTGTAAAGGAAATACTGCGCCGTGGTATTCTTCACATAGCCCACTTTCTTGCCGCGCAAATCCGCCACCGTCTTTATTTTGTCC
>JAGAYB010000226.1 GCA_017940705.1 Selenomonas sp.
CACGCAATTCCTTTACCTCCGCCACGGTGGACGCAAAAGGTTTCTCCATAATTACATGCTTGCCTGAAAGCAACGCCTTTTTGCCATATTCATAATGCACGCTGTTGGTCAAACCGATATAGACAAAATCTATCTCCCCGTCAGTAAGCAGCGCGTCATAATCTGTATAGACCTTGGGAATCTTATATTGCAGAGCCAGAGCCTCTGCCTTTTCCCGGCTGCGCGGACTGGCAAAAACCGCCGCCACATCTATCTCCGGCACGCTTTGCAGTGCGGGCAGAGCCCCTTCCTTTACAATAAAGCCCGTGCCCAGAACAGCAATCTTCATGCGTATCACCTCAAAATATCCATAATATAAAATAAAATTTCGCCGCCCGGCCACATTATCCTGCCGGAACGATTATTTATTTGCCGGTCTACAAGGACTTTGCCTGCCAACCACGAATATATTAAGTTAAAGAAATTTACGCAAGGAGGAAAATTTATGGTCACGGCCAATAAGGGTGATATCGTCTATGTCAAACGCAGAGGCTACCGCCATTTTGGTATCTACGCAGGCGATGACCATGTCATCCATTATTACAAGGAAAGACATCCCCTGCTGTGTGATGGTATTGTAACGGAAACCAGCCTCTCTGAATTCATGTCTGACAGCGACACCCTTTATGTACTAAACGGCATGGGGCCCCATGCCAGACACAATGTCTTTGACTGGATTATCAAAAGGCTCTGGAACGGCGAAGTAACCCCGTTTTCCCCCCGCGAAACCGTAGACAGGGCTCGCAGCAAAATCGGCGAACATGGTTATAACCTCTTGCTTAACAACTGTGAGCATTTCTCCTTCTGGTGCAAGACAGGCGTAGCCAAATCAACTCAGATTGACGAAATACTCTCCTATCTGCAGCTGATCATCCCTGCACCTCCGGTCGGCGCGGAAAAAAGCGGCCCATCAGCCGTTCAGCAGACATAATACAAAAAATCCCCTGCAATTATCCACACTGCAGGGGATTTCCTTACGCCATAATCGCCAAATAACGGGTCGTCACCTGATCCATCATATATTCATAGCACCAGAAAAGATTATCAAGTACCGAATGACTTTCTTTACAGCGTTTCTGATGGAAATACTGATTTATCGTCTGCCGGGCAGCGATATCATCTTCATCATAGATATCCATCAATAAATTTTTGCTTATAGCATGGTTAAGGCTTTTTTCCTCGGACATCGGCGCCAGTAACAACTTATACAGCCTGGTCAATCGCTGGGAAAAATCCTTGACATCCTTCGCCGGGTACTTTTTAAAGTGAATGGATATAATCTGCCCCACAAGCATTTTCATATCCTCCCACTTATCCTCGTTCATGACCCAGCGTTTCTGATGCCGCAAATCTTTCTCGATGTACGCATAGGCTCTCAGACGCTCTGCCCAGGACGTTGACAACAGCCATCGATAAAAATTATCCAATGTAATCCCTCACTTTCTCAGCGACTACTTTTTGGTCGAATCTTATCGATCCCAGATCCACCTGAAACCGCTGTTGTCTTCACGGTCTCACATATTCATTTTTATTAACAGCTCTTAGTTCTATAGTCCTATTTTAACCCATAATGCAAATTTTCGCAATACTTAATCTATGTATACTTAACAGCTGCACAAAGCCTGATGGGCTGATGATGTTTTCCGGCGCGTTTGACGCTTGCGTCTCAGCACAGGAAAATATCATCAGCCCATCAGCCGCCTTGCCTATCACGTTGTAATGAATAACTAAGCCCGAGGGCAGATAATAGCTTTTCACATCAAAGAAAAGTTATTATCTGTTCTCGGGCATCTTAACATATCTTTGTAAGGCTCGCACATAGCCTGATTCACTTGCCAGCGGCAAATTTTTGTTTAACTAATTTTGCATGGCTCACCATTTCCTTGGCGTTGTCCAAGGAAGCCGTGGTCACGTCCACACCGGAAGCCATTCTGGCAATTTCACTGATACGCTCCCTTTCTGTCAGGGGACGTACCTGCGTCACGGTGGATTCTCCGGCGCTTGATTTGGCAATGTAGAGATGATTGTCTGCCATACAGGCAATCTGCGGCAAATGGGTTATGCACAAAACCTGTTTGTACCGCGCCACTAAAGCAATACGCTCAGCTACCATCTGGGCCGTGCGGCCGCCGATACCTGTATCTATTTCATCAAAGACCATGCTGGGTACAGCATCATCTCTGGAGGCCGCTACGGTTTTAATAGCCAGGGCAATACGGGACAATTCACCCCCGGAGGCCACTTTTGCCAGCGGCTTTTCTGCCTCACCGGGATTGGCAGAAAAATACATGGCTACGCCGTCATGGCCATTGGGCAGATACTTGCCGGCAGACTCTACCTTGATGTCAAACACCGCCTGCGGCATGCCGAGAGCCGTCAGCTGTTCGCCGATGGCTGTTCCCATGGCCGCTGCTGCCTTTTGGCGGAGCTTGGTCAGCTTGTCAGCCACAGCGGACAGTTCTTTTTCCAGTTTCTTTATTGTCTCGGCCAGTCTGGCCATATCGTCATCGTAATTTTCAATATCCGCCAGCTCAGCCTGTACCTTTTGCTGATGTTCCAGTACATCCGCAATGGTAGCGCCGTACTTGCGGCATAATCTGTCAATGACATCCATGCGGTTTTGCAGCTTGTCCAGCAGTGCAGGCTCAAATTCCAGTGACTCACCGTAATCGCGCAGCTCAGCAGCAGCCTCTTGCAGGGAAATACAGGCTTCTTCCACCATGGTACGCGAGTTTTCCAGCGCTTCATCATAGCGGGCCATATCATCAAGGTTGCGTTTTACCTTGGCCAGCGCCGCCAAAACACCGCCGTCATCCTGAGCGCCAACTTCCAAAAGGTTGTAGGATTCTTCGACATAACCTGATATTTTTTCCGCATGGGAGAGTTTGCGTATTCTGGCCTCCAGCTCCTCGTCCTCATGCTCTTTCAGTTCAGCTTCACTGATTTCCTTGTCCTGCCAGCGCAGCATATCCAGCCGCTGGGCGTATTCCCGGGAGGCCTGCTCCTTTTCTGTCTGCTCCTGCACCTTGGCGCGCCAACTGTCATAGACTTTTTTATAGTCCGCAAGTGTTTCTGCCAGTGCTGCATCATAGCTGTCCAAAAGAGCAAACTGGCTTTCTTCTTTTAGCAGCGCCAGATTTTCATTCTGGCCGTGTATATCTACCAAAAAAGCACCAATCTGCTTTAGCACCGTCAGGGTAATATGACAGCCGTTTACCAGCACCATGCTCCTGCCGCCGCGTGTGACCTGCCGGGTGATAATCAGCAGGACGTCAGCATCATCAATGGCCTGCCGGCTCAAAAATTCATGCAGCCCGGCATGCCGCCCCTCTTCCAGCGTAAACACAGCCTCCACTCTGAGCCAGTCGCAGCCTGTGCGAATAGCATCGGTGGACACACGCTGCCCCAGAATGGCTCCCAGAGCGTCAATGAGGATGGATTTGCCTGCTCCTGTTTCACCGGTGAGTATATTAAGGCCGTCACCAAATTCCACCTGAACGTGTTCCAGCAAAGCAAAATTCCAGACTGTTAGCGTTTTTAACATCGTCTGACCGTCTCCTTTACAGCATGTAGGATTTGAGCCGTTCCACAATTTGCGGCGCCGCCGTCTTGGGTTTGACAATAACAAAGATATTATCATCACCGGCTACGGTTCCCAGCACTTCCGGCCAGTTGGCGTAATCAATGGCAGAGGCCACTGTATTGGCGCCGCCGGGCAGCGTCTTGACCACCACGATGTTTTCGCTGTAGTCGCAGCCGGTCACCGTATCATGCAGCAGCCGCTGCATGCGCTCCTCGGAGAAAATAACCGTATTCTGCAAGGGATAGGCGTAGCGGTAGCGGCCATCGCCGGTAGGCACCTTTATGAGCATCATTTCTTTGATGTCACGGGATACCGTAGCCTGAGTCACCTTGATACGTCTGGCCCG
>JAGAYB010000029.1 GCA_017940705.1 Selenomonas sp.
GAAATTACGGTAGACCATTCGGATGTAGGCAGTACCACAGCTGATTTGGCGGATTATTTCTTTGTGGAATCCACGCTGGGGGATGCGGTTTCCAGCCTGCCGCAGGATAAAGTAGTCCTGCTCAAGAGTTTGATTGATCAGACTGAAATCAAGGCTGCTGTGGAAAATATTCTTCATAAGGAAGGTGTGGCCTAAGAGTGTTTTAGCCCTGTGGGTATAGAGCATAAAATGTTGTTTAAGATTTTAGCAGGAGGGATTTTTCGATGGAACTCATACAGAATTTATTTATCAGTATCGTCCAGACTCCGGCACTTTTGGTAGGGTTATTGGCCGTTTTGGGACTGGTATTGCAGAAAAAGAAAACTACGGCTGTAATCCAGGGAGGAATCAAGACTTTCGCAGGTTTTCTTATTCTTACTGGCGGTGCAGGTATTATCTGCGCATCCCTTGATCCTTTTGCCAAGATGTTTCAATTCGCCTTGAATGTACAGGGGGTGGTTCCTAGCAATGAGGCTGTGGTAGCGATTGCTTTAGTGGAGTATGGCTCACTCACTGCACTCATCATGTTTACCGGTATGCTTGTAAATATCTTGCTGGCGCGTTTCACTCGTTTCAAGTATATCTTCCTTACGGGGCAGGCTATGCTCTATGTATCTTGTCTTACGGCTGTAATTCTGGTTTCGGCAGGTTTTGAACCGGGACTCATGACCGTGCTTTTAGGCGGTATCTTTGAGGGAACTTTGCTTACGGTAACGCCGGCTCTTTGCCAGCCTTATATGAAGGCCATTACCGGCGGTGACAATGTTTCCATGGGGCATACCGGTAACATTGGTTATGCGCTGGCCGGCTGGTTCGGTGAACATTTCGGCAACAAGGAACAAAGTACGGAAGATATCAATGTCCCCAAGAGCTTGTCCTTCCTGCGTGATTCCACGGTTTCCATCACTATCGTTATGGCAGCGGTTTACCTTATTCTGGCCTTGATGACCGGTCAGGTTTTTGTGGAAGGTGAATTGAGCCATGGAACGAACTATCTGGTCTTTGCTATTATTCAGGCAGGTACTTTTGCGGCAGGCTTTGCCGTGGTTCTTCAGGGCGTGCGCATGATTTTGGCTGAAATCGTGCCGGCCTTCCAGGGCATTGCGATGAAACTTGTACCGAATTCCAAACCGGCACTGGACGTGCCTATCATTTTCCCCTATGCACCGAATGCCGTTTTGTTAGGGTTCTTTGTCAGCTTCATTGTGGGGACGCTTTCGATGTTTGCCATGGTCGCTATGCATACCGTGGTCATTATTCCTGGCGTAGTTGGCCATTTCTTCTGCGGTGCTGCGGCGGCTATTTACGGCAATGCCAAAGGCGGGCGCCGTGGCGCAGTTATTGGTGCGGCTGTCAACAGTCTGTTGCTTAGCTGGCTGCCGCTCTACATCTTGCCGCTTTTGGGCAATTTGAGTCTGGCTAGTTCCACCTTTGCCGATACAGACTATCTGATTCCGGGTATCTTGTTAGGCAATCTGGGAGCTTTGGGCGAAGCTGCTATCGTTGCCGGTATTTTGGGCTTCCTGTTACTGGTACTTCTGGCCAATGCTATGATGAAAAAAGAGGCACAACCGCAAGGGGCAGGAGAGGCCTAAAAATATTTTATCCCCAAAATCAAAGGCGCAGCCGGTTATGGCTGCGCCTTTCTGATTCATATAGAAGGATTTTTCCTTTGTGGAGAAAAATTATTAGGTATGGTATAGTGCTTACAAATCAGTAAACTTTACGGAGGATGATGGCTATGGAAAAAACGTGGAAATCTTACGGTATGATAATCAATGGACTGTCACAGCATGTAAGGTATAATGAGAATACAGTCAATAACCTGTTCCTGCCGTTATTGCGGAAACTCACCGAATTGCAGACGGAAAAACAGGGCATAGTTCTGGCATTTTTGGCAGCTCCGCCGGCAACGGGAAAATCAACGCTGCTGCAGTTCTTAGAGAAACTTTCTAAGGAAAATGAAGACACGATGGCGATTCAGGCTTTGGGGATGGATGGGTTTCACTATACCAATCAATATCTGGAAACGCACTTCATAGAGCGAGCGGGGCTAAGCATATCCCTCAAGTCCATAAAAGGTGCCCCGGAAACTTTCGATGTGGATGGTCTGCGCAATAAGACAATATCTGCTTTGCAGGGAAATACCACCTGGCCTGTCTATGACCGCAAAATACATGATGTCATTGCCGATGCGCAGCAAGTAAATGGACAAATCTTGCTGCTGGAAGGCAACTGGCTTTTGCTGAATGAACCGAAATGGAAAAACCTGCAAGAACTGGCGGACTATACATTAAGTATTGAGGTTAAACCGGAATTTTTGCGCAGCCGCTTGATTCAGAGAAAAATTCAAGGCGGCCTAAGTGAAGAGGCAGCCTTGAATTTCTACGAAAAAAGTGACCGTTTGAATGTTGAGCGACTCATCGATAACATGGTTCCTGCTGATGAAGTATGGACTATGCTGGAAGATGGGGATTTTGTGAGACGAATCGTTGGGGAAAACAGGGCGAGCATTCAATGTGACCCTCACCATGTTCCATGAGATTATAATATGTTTTGTGCCTGATTTAGCGACGTGAAACGCTGATACGCTGCTGTTCCTGTGCCAATAGTGCGGGGCGGGAATGGCCGGAATAGAGAATGGTGTCGGCGGGAAGGGCAAAAATTTTTTTCAGGCTATGGGCAAGGTCGGTCTTATTGCCGCCGGGATATTCGGTGGAACCGACAGCACCTTTGAATATGGTATCGCCCACCAGTGCATAGTGTCCGTCAGCATTATAGTAAATGACCGAATCCGGGGTGTGGCCGGGGGTATGGAGAACCTTTAGCGCAAGCGAACCATCGGCAAGCTGTATATAATCGCCATCATGGACAAAACTGGCATCATCGACAAGGATATGTTCACCGCAGCAGGCAGACAGATTGAGGGTGGTGTTTTGCAGATAATCCTTCCCGTTTTCGTGAATCAGTATGGGGATGTCCAAATTCTGCCGCAGAAAATTTACGGCACCTGTATGGTCAAAATGTCCATGAGTCAGGAGGATTTTTTCAATCTGCCAATGTTTTTCATGGATAACGGCGAGAATATCCTCTCCCTGTGCGCCGGGGTCAACGAGGAAACCATGTTGGCTCTGTTCATTGATTAGGGCGTAGCAGTTTACGGGAAATACGCCCCGCACATTTAGCGTGTAAATCATCATCGCCCCTCCTCACGCTTAAAAGGAACAGCCGTCAGGCCCACAGGCGGAGCCGGCAGTGGCCGCGATGATTTCCTCCGGTGTGCGTTCCTGTTCGTATACCTTCTGCAGGAGTTCTTTCATGGCATCAACAGGCATAGCACCGGGGACGGCGTATTTGCCTGCAATGATAAAGTAGGGGACACCATGAATGTTTTCCTGTGCAGACGCAACTTCATCGTTTACGACGGCTGCTTCAAATTCCCGGCTTTCCAGTACGGCGCGTACCCGTTTTTCATCCATGCCGACTTGCAGGGCGATTTGCAGAAGAACCGCATGATTCGCCAGTTCCAAGCCGTCGGTGAAGTAAGCCTTGTAAAATGCTTCACTTAATTTGTCTACCAGTTCCGGGCTGTATTCGGCCATGGCCAGTTTGGTCAGGCGGTGGGCATCGCGCGTGTTCGTGTACCGGGTTTGGGCATAGCGGAAGTCCAGTCCTGCTCGCCGTCCCATAGCCGAAATATCTTCGATGCGCTGGGCAGCAGCTTCTGTACTGAGTCCGTATTTGCGAGCAAAGCGGTCTACGGTTGTGCCGGTATATTCCTTGCTGGCAAAGGGGTCAAGTTCAAAGGCTTTCATCTCTATTTTTACCTTGTCCGTGAGGGAAAGTTCCTGTAGGGCTGTTTTCATGTGTGTTTCGCCAATGTAGCAGTAGGGGCAGGCATAGTCAGACCAGTATACGATTTCCATAATTTTTCATCCTTTCGTCATTTGAAATAAAACGCGTTCTAATTTTACGACTTGATAGTTAATAGAACTTGTTCTATTTGCTATATTAACAGCCATGTGTTATAATGTCAAGAGAAAAATAAAACATGTTCTAAAATTTTTAGAGGTGATATTGTGCCAGCAAAAAGAGGACGTCCGGCAGGGAATGCTGCTGACGGCGACAACAAAGAAAAAATCATACGTGCGGTTGTGGCGCTGATAAAAAAAGACGGTGCCGGAACGCTGACGGTGCGGCAGGTGTGTAAGACCGCTGATGTATCTATTGGCACGTTTTATCATTACTTTCAGAATAAAGACGATTTGCTGATGTACTTCGTGCGGGAAGAATCCTTTGCCAAAATTGAATTATGGACGCCGCTGACCGACTTTGCCGGACGTATAACAGAGCTCTATATGTATCTTGTCCGCAAGTATCAAAAGTTGGGGCGGGCGTTTATGTGCAAGTTTTACACGACGGACAATATGGCGTTATCGGCCTATTTGTGCAGTGAAAACAACGCTTTTTTGCAGGGGACGGTTATGGCTCGTTGCCAGCAGGAAGCAGAACTTGCCCGCCAACAGGCCATATTGCGGCTGGACATAGATACATTTCAGCTGTCGCAGGATATATGTACGATTGTCAAGGGCTGTGTGTTTGAATATAATCTGACCAATGAGAAAATGGATTTGGAAGGGACATTGCGGCGTATACTGGAGCGGTATATAGCAGGGTATATGAAATAAAAAGGCAGGCACTAAGCGCGGTGTTAAAGCGATAATTCCGCGATGTAATTTTCAGCCGTACAGATAAATTTATAAATGGCTGAATTCTTATCAATGGCTGCCTGTTGGCGGTAATAGATGCCCATGGGGGCATGGGGGGATTCTTCCCAGGGGAGAAAGACCAGTTCCTTATGGGGGAGAATAAGATGCCCAGGAATCAGGGCAAAACCTGCGCCGGCAAGAGCCAGATTATAGGCTTCACTGGTGGTGGCACAGATGATGTTGTTCAGTTCGTCATTGACGGGCACGATATGATGACCACGGGAAAAAACATGCTTCAAAAGATAGGGCGGAATATCAATAATCTGGCGGTAAGGCCAGATATCTGCAGAGGAGACGCTTTTTTGGCGTCTCTTTTTGCATTTCTGCGCCAGTGGATGCTGCTTGTTTACAACGCAGACAAAGGCATCTTCGCGGAGTTTTTGAAAGGCAATGTCATCAGCCGTGAATTTTGCATCTTTCATGCCAATGACTAAATCCAGCTGGTGGACGCTCAGGCGGTGCAGGTTGGCATCGGTCTGGTCAAGGGTGAGTTCCGGCACGATGTTGGCATTTTCGGACAAAAGTGGCGTAAGGACTTTGCTGATCAGGCAGTTGGCATGGGAATCGGCATAACCAATGCGCAGTACGGTGCGTTTTTGCTTATGGAAGGTAGAAATCCATTCTAACGAATGATAATAAAGGGAGAGCATTTGCTGGGCATCGTCTAAGAATTGAAAGCCCACGGGCGTAAGGCTGACGGAACGTGTAGTCCGATTAAAGAGTTTGGCGTTGAGTTCTGTTTCCAGACTTTGAATCTGCCGGGAAACAGCAGGCTGCGACAGGGAAAGCTGTTCAGCGGTCTTGGCGTAATTCAGAGTTTTGGCCAGCGTGGTAAAACATTCCAGCTGCTGCGTGTTCATCTTCATCACCTCATTTGTTTCATGATAACATAATTGATACGTTTTGTGCATAAATAATGAGATAATTGCATTTCACAAAGCGCATGCTGGCTGTTATGATGTACCTGTAAGCGCAAATAGCCAATGATTTTTAGGAGGTTGATGTATCATGGCACTTACGAA
>JAGAYB010000227.1 GCA_017940705.1 Selenomonas sp.
TCTGCGGCTGAAGGCCGGCTCTATTTGTTTAATGTCCGTCCGAATGATGAGGATGATATTTATTTTTTGGCCTTTCCGGGAACGGAGACGCTAAAAGATGCCCATCTTGACCTGCGGATTACCCGTGTGCCCTTTGCCGGGAAAACTCCGGCGGAGTTTGCAGCGGCAGCCGCTGACGTTGAGCATAAGTCGGGCGCCAATCCGCTGGTACATCAGGGCTTTAATGAATACGTGCAGACGGCACTTTTTTCCAAGGTTATGCCGGACAGCGGCAAGACCTTTGGGGAAATGCTGGCTGATGAGCTGGTAAAAGACCGCAGCCGTAAACTCTACATTACGGGGCATAGTCTGGGAGGTGCAGCAGCAACCTTGGCGGCAGCCAGACTGGCAGATTTGGGCGTCGCCCCTGAACAGCTGGAGGTTATCACGTTTGGCGCTCCGGCTGTGGGCAATGAATCCTTTGCGCGTCACTACGAGCAGCATTTTCATCTTACCCGTGTGACCATGGCAGGAGACCCGGTGAACAAGGTTTTGCAGTCGTTGACCGGCGGCTTTGTCCAATTTGGCCAGCGTGTGGAATGGCAAAGCAGGTTGTCTGAGCGATTCCCCCACGGCATGGCCGTGTATCTGGACGAGGCTTACCGCCATTATGTGGACAATGGCCGGAAGAAGGACACGGCGATACTGGCAGGGCCGCCGCAGGAGACCTTAGCCACGCCGGTGTATATCCCGCAGCCCGAATTTAAATTATCGGGGGATATAAAGCGCGACAAGAAATACATGGAACGGGCGGTGGGGGATTTGCTGACAGCAACCTGCAGCCCGCAGGTAAAAGGCAGCAAGTCCGGCGATTTCGGTAAAATGCTGGCCAAGGCCAAAGCGGCAGGCTGCTCGCATATTCTGTTGGAACAGTTCACGGGGAGCAGAATCCGCAATGAGCAATATAATTTCCGGCTGACGCTGGAGGAAGAAATCTACGATGTGGAGGGCAACCTGCTGCACATGCAGTCACAAAGCACTACTACCCGGGACTTGACCCCGATTGAGGCCGTGGGTTATCTCTATGTAATGGGAGAGGAAGATCGGCTGCAGGTGCTGCAAAAGGGTAAAAGAACGAACACAGAACTAAATAAAGATTCTGAAAAATGATTGACAGGAGCTTGTCTTTTCGCTATAATAAGAGTAAGCAAAGGGAAGAAGTTCAGCCTTTCCTAAGCTGCCGACATGCACTTTCATGTAAGGAGGAGATTCCGATGGGGCTTAGTGGATAAATCCCCGATGGGAGCATGAAATTGCAGACAGCAACTGGAGAAAGTAACCATCAGCAGGTGACGAGAAAGCCGCTGGTGGTTATTTTCATGATATTATGTGTATTATATCGCATCACAGGAGGGTACCATGGAAAAAGCAAAGGTCTATTTTACAAGTTTTCGCACGCAGGTAGGCACCAGCTGGCTGGAAAAACTCAGACGACTCTGTATTGCTGCCGGGATAAAAAATATCGATATGGAAGGCAAGTTTGTGGCCATTAAGATGCACTTTGGGGAAATGGGCAATCTGGCGTTTCTGCGTCCCCAGTATGCCAAGGTGGTAGCGGATTTGGTTAAGGAGCAGGGAGGTCTGCCCTTTCTGACGGACTGCAATACGCTCTATCCGGGCAGCCGCAAGCACGCGCTGGAACACATGGACATTGCCAATATGCACGGCTTTAATCCCACGACTACGGGCTGTCAGATTATCATTGGTGACGGCCTCAAGGGGACGGACGATGTGGAAGTGCCGGTGAAAAACGGCGAGTATGTGAAGACGGCAAAAATTGGCCGCGCCATTATGGATGCCGATATTGTCATCAGTCTGGCGCATTTCAAGGGTCATGAAATGACAGGCTTTGGCGGTTCTATTAAAAATCTGGGCATGGGCTGCGGCAGCCGGGCAGGGAAAATGGAGCAGCATTCCTCCGGCAAATGCGTGGTCAATCAGGAACTTTGCCGCAGCTGTCGCAAATGCGCTAAGGAGTGCGGCTCTGACGCCATCAGCTTTGACACGGGCAAGGCACATATCGACCCGGATAAGTGCAAGGGCTGCGGCCGCTGTATCGGTGCCTGCGGCTTCTCGGCTATCAGCAACGAGCAGTGGGATGCAGGTGACCTTCTGGATAAGAAAATGGCTGAATACACGCAGGCTGTTGTTCAGGACAGACCGTGTTTCCATATAAACCTGGCCATGGATATTTCACCGAACTGCGACTGCCACGGGGAAAACGATGCGCCCATTCTGCCGGATATCGGCATGTTTGCTTCCTTTGACCCCGTAGCTGTTGACCAGGCCAGTGCTGATGCCTGCCAAAAGGCAACGCCGGTGCGTGACAGTCAGCTGGGTGACCATTTAGCGCAGGAAGACTGGCACCATCATCATGATGTGTTCATGGACAACAATCCGAACGTGCATTGGAAGGAAACGCTGGAACATGCGGAGAAAATCGGCATGGGTACGCGGGAATATGAACTGGTGACGCTGAAATGAAACAGGATGAACTTCGGCGATTGCAAAAAATCGTAGAAGTCCTGCGTTCCGAGCATGGCTGCCCATGGGACAAAGAGCAGACCCATGAGAGCCTGAAACCGGCCTGTATTGAGGAAGCTGCCGAGGTTCTGGCAGGGATAGATATTCTAAAGAGTACGGGCAAGGCAGAAAATCTCAAAGAAGAACTGGGCGACCTGCTGCTGCAGGTCGTCTTTCATGCCCGGCTGGCAGAGGAAGCAGGACTGTTTAATCTTGACGATGTGGCTAAAGCCGCCAGCGATAAAATGGAACGGCGGCATCCCCATGTATTTGCGGGAGTGTCCGCCGCGTCGGTGGATTGGGAAGCGATAAAGAAAAGCGAAAAGGCCGGCAGGGAATGGGAAGAGGATTATTTGCCCGGGGCTTTTCGTGAGGCAGAAGTTTTGCTTGCCAAGGCCAGAGAACGCAAGGGGATATAATCTGCGGTGAGAAAACGCCCTCAGGCTGATAATACCTTTTCTTCACTTTGACGCAGGCGTCAAACGTTACAAAAAGGCATCATCAGCCTGAGGGCGTTTGGTATAGCATAGAGGCAATAAGGCGCCCGGTGTCTGATAATATTTTTCCTTCGCTGAGATGCAGAAAGTATACATATTTTGCATCTGTAAATATCTGAAAATATATGCTATACTGATAATAGGCGATTGTGCCGTTGGGGCAGATTTGCCTTGAAAAGGATTTCGTTTGTATCACAGGAGGAGATTGTCATGTCA
>JAGAYB010000228.1 GCA_017940705.1 Selenomonas sp.
ATTTCGGGTCATCCTCGATTTCGGGGATTTCCGTCGGGTCTGCATCGGGCGGCAGTTCTTCACAGGTCACGCCGAATTCGGAGGCCACGAGCGCCGCCGTATCATAGTCGATTTCCTGATTGATGGTTGCCATTACCCCCATCATAAAGAGCTTCTTCACCACTTCGGCAGCGGTATAGCTCATCTTGGAGGCCAAATCCTTGACGGCAATCATTTCCGGCAGCTTGATGTGCTTCGGACGGGCAATTTCCATCTTCGGTGCCGGCTGCTGGGCGCCGCGTTTGTTGTTGCGCCCCTTGCCGCCACGGCGGTCATTCCCCCGGCCATTACGCTCATTGCGGTCGTTTCTGTCATTGCGGCCATTGCGCTCGTTCTTGCCGCCGCGGCGGTCATTACGGTCATTACGGTCATTACGGTCATTGCGGTCGCGATTGTTGCGGTCATTGCGGCTGCCGCGTTCAGGACGATCATTGCGCTCAGCGCGTTCATTTCTGTCGCTGTGCTCACTGCGAGCCGGCCGCTCATTGCGCGCTTCGCTCTTTGGAGCGCTCTTGCGCTGGTTGTCGCCGCCGCTTACACGGCTCTGCGTTTTCTCTGCTGCCGGTTTCTTGGGTGCAGCTTCCTTTGCCTGTACCTGAGCCTTCGGCTTAACTTCCTTTACAGGTGCCTTGGCAGCAGGTTTCGTATCTTTATTGTAATGCTTCATCAGGGCTTCACGCTCTGCTTCCCCGACGCTGCTAAAATTATTCTTAACGGCGAAATTAGCCTTGCGCAGTACCTCCAAGACTTCTTTCGTTTCCTTGTTGAATTCTTTGGCCAATTCATAAACTCTCATATTGGACATTGATCCACCCCCGTATTATTTCATAGCGATTCCTCCATGAGCTGGCGGAGTTTTTTCGCAAAGCCTTCATCCGTCAAAGCGGCAACGGCGCGAAATTCCTTGCCCAGACAAGCGCCCAAAGTCTCACGGTCGAGGCCTTCGGCATAGGGAACCGCAAATTTATCTGCTAAATCTCTAAAGTTCTTTTTGCTTTCCTCAGCGGCATCACCGGCCAGCAGCACAAACACGGCCTGCTTTTTCTTCAGCGCCTGCTCCACGGCAAAAGCGCCGGAAACAATGCGCTGGGCGCGCTGAGCCATGCTCAGCAGATTGGTGATACGCTGTTCATTTGTAATCGCCATACTTAGCCCTCAGTATCACTTAATAAAGCATCTAACTGTTGTTCTAAGATATCGTAAACTGACATGTCAATCTGGCTTTTGAAGGAACGCTCCAGCCCCCGGCTCTTCCGGGCCGCCGTAAAACATTCCCGGCATGGACAGATATAGGCACCCCGGCCGGGCTTTTTTCCCGTGGCATCCACGGCAAACTCCCCTTCAGGGCTGCGCACAATGCGGATGAGTTCCCGTTTGGGCTTCACTTCCTGACACCCCAGGCACATCCGCTGCGGAATCTTTTTGGTTTTCACCTTATTCACCTTCTGCCGTGAAAGCTTCGTCACTTTCCACTTCCACTTCGTTCATGTTTTCGTCCAGCTCTTCGTCAGCAGCCTGTGTCTCACTCTTGATGTCGATTTTCCAGCCGGTGAGCTTGGCAGCCAGTCTGGCGTTCTGGCCTTCCTTGCCGATAGCCAGTGACAGCTGATAGTCAGGCACCACAACACGGGAAACCTTTTCCGCCTCATTGACAGCCACGGACACAACCTTGGCAGGGCTCAGCGCATTGGCAATGAACTTGGCCGGGTCTTCGCTCCATTTTACGATATCAATCTTTTCGCTGCCCAGCTCATCGACGATGGCCTGTACACGCATACCGCGGTAGCCTACGCAGGAACCAACGGGGTCAACCGCTTCATCCTTGGACCATACGGCAATCTTGGAGCGGTTGCCCGGTTCGCGGGCCACGGACTTAATCTCCACAATGCCTTCCTGAATCTCCGGCACTTCCAGCTCAAAGAGGCGCTTCAAAAGTCCCGGATGGGTACGGGAAACCACTACCTGCGGCCCCTTGTTGGTCTTTTTGACTTCCACAATGAAAGCCTTGATACGGTCGCCATGGGCATAGGTTTCCGTGGGAATCTGTTCCGTCGGTGTCAGCACCGCCTCAGTCTTGCCCAAATCAATGAAGACGTTGCGGTTTTCCACACGCTGTACAAGACCGGTGAGGATATCGCTTTCCCGGCTCTGGAATTCCTCGTAAATCATGCCGCGCTCAGCTTCGCGGATACGCTGCACAACCACCTGCTTAGCCGTCTGGGCAGCCACGCGGCCAAAGTTTGCCGGGGTGACTTCGATTTCAATAACATCGCCCACCTCATAGTCAGGGGCGATAGTCCGGGCCTGTGCCAGTGAAATTTCCGTAATCTCATCAGCCGCATCTTCCACGACGGTTTTAACGGCATAGACATGATAAGTACCCGTGTCACGGGACAGGGTCACGCGCACATTCTGTGCCGAGCCAAAGTTACGCTTGTAAGCCGTAATCAGCGCCGCTTCAATGGCCTCAAATAAAAACTCCTCATCAATGCCGCGCTCATGACTAAGTTCGCGCAGAGTTTCTAAAAACTCCTGACCGTTATCCTTAGCTTTCGTTGTTCTTCTTGCCAAAATTATAATCCTCCCAATATATAAGGCTCAGGCCTTAAAAATCAATGTGCAGGCGAATCTGCGCCGCCTTGCTCAGCTCGATGACCAAATCATCATCAAGGGTAATCTTTTCCCCATCAAAGGCCGTAAGTACACCTGTAAGGTTCTTGCTGCCATTCAGGGGTGCATAGAGGGTAACATCCACCGCCTTGCCCTGCTCCCGGACTAAATCACGGGGTTTCCTGAGTACGCGGTCAATGCCCGGCGAAGATACCTCCAATATATAAGCGTCAGGAATCACATCTTTTTCATCCAGCACAGTTTCCAGCCGTTCGCTGAGT
Organism: Selenomonas sp.; assembly: GCA_017940705.1. The sequence goes on from JAGAYB010000228.1 coordinate 2,931, forward strand.
TCCTGACAGTCTTCGATATCAATGCCGCCTTCTTTATCGATGTAGACACGCAAATACCAGTCCGTATGTTCCTTCACATACTCCACATCCACCAGTTCGATAACATCCTGACCGGTGAGCAGTTCCGCCACCATGGACTCCACAGTTGCTTCTATATCCTTTGCTGCCATACATCCACCTCCCTATACACTTTGTATTCCAAACATAAGACTAAAGAGTGGGCTTGCACCCACTCTTTAAAATAAGAATACTTAAATTAACTATTGTAGTTTAACACGTTTTGCCCTGTCTGTAAAGGGTTTATCCTTACAGATTTCACAATCAGATGAAATTTTGTACCGCTTTTTCCATGACACAGCGATGAAAAATCTCACTGCGGCTGGAAACATCCATCTTTTTGGAAATGGCCGTAATGTGTTTTTTCACCGTGGCTTCAGCGCAAATCAGCTTATCCGCAATCTGTTTATTGGACATTCCCCGGCATATCAGGGCTGTTATCTGGCGTTCCCTGTCCGTCAGGCCAAAAGTCTCGGTGAGAATCTTCTTGGCGCGGCGTCCTTCTTCATTTTGGGGATGATACTTATACATAGCTCTGGTAACCATCGGTTCCAATAGCCGCAGGCGGAACAATTCCTTTTCGCCAAAGTCGCCCCGTTCTGCACGGCGCAGCAGCCAAAACTTCCCTACCAGTATTTCGTCATGCACCAAAAAAATCTTACAGGCGTAGCTCATACCCAATTCAGTGCGAACCATGCGGCCTATTTCAGTCTGAGTAAAAAAAGCCTTGTTAAACATATCAGAATCTCTGAATATCAAGGATTTTTTCTGCCACTCCAGCGAGTTATAGGCGCTGGACTTATGCGCCAGCTCCGCAGCCTTCAACAAAGTCTGTACCGAAGGAACAACATCAGCATTTTTATAGGCCATCGGCTCTAAACAATACTTGGCATCCGGCGTATTTTTTACCACATAGGACACGCCACAGTCAAAGGGCGCAATACCGTTAAGCACCTCAAAGACCGTATGCCGCAAATCATCCACCGAAGCGGTGATGATACGCGTTACCCCTTCAGACATCTGCCAACATTCCTGTTCATTCAATTGAAGCATAACTTCCTGCCTTTCTAAAAGAAATATACATTAGTATACGCCAAAAGCGCAGGACTTGCAAGACCTGCGCTCTTCTAAATATATATTTCCTTACCTGCAAGGCTTCCCCATTCTTGAAGGTCGTTCAAATATCATCACTTCCCCAAGTGAC
>JAGAYB010000030.1 GCA_017940705.1 Selenomonas sp.
GGTTTCTATGCAGGCAAATTGGCGCAGGATAAGAATGATCTCTATCTTGTGGGGTGGACGCCGACTAAGTGGGATGGACTTGATAACCGTCCGACCGACTGGGCAGGAAATATGGTAACGCATCAGCTTAAACAGCGTGCAGACGGTACGCTGTACCCGGTGCCGGTGACAAAGGTTACGGAACGTTTACATAAGGAAGAGACGTTGACACCGCTGACGCAGAGTGGGAATGTGACTGCGGCAGACCGTGACTATCACTTCAGCGGCAATGGGTATGCTGATGTGGTGATGCCTAAGCTGAATGGTATCAGAAAAATCACAGGACGTTTTACGCCGTCAGGACAAAAGGGCAAATTCGGACTGATGTTCAATGTCGGCCCCCGGCAGACAGGTTCACTCAATCTTGTTTTTGACCAGTCAAAACAGCAGGTGGCCTTCTACAATACCGATACGGCTAAGATAAACAAGGCCAAACCGGAACTTTCAGTACCTGTCAGTCTCCAGCCGGGAGAAAGTTATGATTTCACCCTGCTCATTGATGACACGGTAGCTGTCCTCTATGTCAATGACCAGATGGCGCTCAGTACACGCATGTATGCGCTGCCGGAGCATCAATGGGGAATTTTTTCCACAGATAGCGAAGTTTCCTTGACAGAACTGCATAGCAGCACTTTTTAACTAAATTACCGTCAACAGACTTTGAGAAAAGACTGTTGACGGTAATTTTATTTTATCATTTAAATAAAAGCATCAATAATAGCAGGAGAAACTTGTTTACTGTAGAAGAATAACTATATTAAAGAAAAATGATAAAAAATGTACAACTAATAAGGAGGCAGTGCAGATGTTGGATTCCAGACAAGCAGGTTTTTCGCTATTAGGGGTGCTTATCGCGGTGATGATTATTGGCATTATGGCGACGATGGCTGTGCCCCGGTTTTCCGCAATGCTGGTGACGGCCAATACGGCCAAGATTCAAAGCGACCTGAATACTTTGGATGCGGCCATTGCAGTTTATCAGCTGGAGAAGGGGACTGTGCCCAGCAAGATAGAGGATTTGTCGCCGTACATCAGCAATGTGGATAATCTGAGGCCGCCAACAGGCAAATGCCGTCTGGTCAATACAGGGGTGACGCCGATTAAAGCCACGGCCTATGCGGTAACAACTGATGACAACAGCAAGACTGCTAACGAGGGCGTTAGGGCAACCTGCGATGGACACAAGGCGGAGGAATTCGGCAATGGCACAACTACCGCACAGCCATGATATACCGTGGACGTTTAATTCCGGCTTGTGGCAGGATTTTCGGGAGAGCTGGTGCCTGCTGATGGTAGCTGTCACACTGGCGCTGCTCAGCCTGCCGCTGGAGAAATTCTTTCTGGCATGGCTGCTGGCAGCGGTACTGGTTTTGCTGGCTTTGGGCGATTACCGTTACGGATTGTTGTATGATTCGCTGGTGGCGCTATTGTTTGTCTTAGGTGCTGCGCCCTTGTATATGTCGGTGGTCAGCCTGACATCTGCGTTTGTGGGCAGTCTTTTGGGCGGCGGCCTGCTCTACGCGGTCAGGCAGTTATCCCACGGCGGTCTGGGGCTTGGGGATGTGAAACTTTTGGCAGCGCTGGGCCCGTGGCTGGGGTGGCAGAATATTATCCTCTGCCTGCTGCTTGCCTCGTGTCTTGGTGCTGTCTATGGCGGTGTTTTGCTGCTTCGGGGAAAAATGACCCGGCAAGGTGTCCTGCCCTTTGGACCCTTCCTGGCTTTGGGGGCGGTTATCGCCTTTGCCTGGGGGGATATCTGCTGGAACTGGTGGGAGGGCGTTTATGTCAGTATCTGGTAGAGGACAGCAGGGCGGCATGCTGGTGGAAGTCATGCTGGTTGTTCTGGTGGTCACAGTGCTGGCAGCGGCAGCCTTTCCCGGTGTATGCAAAGTTTATCGGCAGGCAGCGGTGGAGTATGAGGCCGAACACCTGCTGGCCGATATACGCAGGTGTCAGTCACTCAGCCGGGTTACCGGCAGCAGCGCATGGAATTACGGGGCGGACACATCTGCGGATACCTTTGTTCATGTAGTATTGGAAAAGGGTAAATACACAATGCTCGCCGGTAACATGAAGATTATCGACAGTCATGCTTATCTTGCAGGGATAAAGGCGGTCAAGGAAGATAAGAAGAGTTACTATACCAAGGCAGATATTGCTTTTTCTCAGGAGGGGACGCCGCGGAGTGTAGAATCCATGATGACTATTTTCATTTATTATCAGGGCTATGAGCAGGAAGGACGGCGGATTATGATTAGCAAAGGCGGACGTATCAGAATGGAGCGTGGCCGTCATGAGGGGTGACGGGCAGCGCGGATATTTTTTATGGGAGGCGCTGCTGCTTACAATGGTGCTGCTGTTTATGACGGCGGCAGCCGGTCTTTATGTTCAGGCGGTACGGCTGAAAAACACCGGGACAGCGGCGGTGGCGGTGAATTTTCTGGCGGGCAGCCAGCTGGCTTATCTGCAGGCGGAACTGGATAGGACAGGCTCTTTGCCGGCGGAATGTGATTATTTAGGGCCTGACGCAGATTTGACACAGAACCTGATTGAGTATCAGGTCTACAGCCGGCAGCAGGCTGAGGGAGAAATCATGCAGGCTGAGGTCTTTGTAGCATGGAAGGGGCGTGGCGTAAGTGGCAGCCGGGAATTTTACCGCAGTCTGGTGCGGCACTGACAGGCAGTCAGGCTTTATCACGCTGGAAGGGCTGGTGTCTGTTCCCTTGCTGACGCTGCTGCTCATGACAATGACGGCCCTGCTTATGCTGAGTTTGCGGACATATTTTACCACGCTGGCTGATGCGGAACTGGCTCAGGAAGTGCAGATGGCAATGGTCAGGCTGCAAGGGGAGGCCTTAGCCGGGACGGAGATAAAACCTTTGCCGGGCCATCGTCAGGGGATTACGTTGCGGCGGCATACCAATCCTCTGCGGACGGATAAGGATAATTCCCTGTATATGGATATCAGCTATTATCTGCATGAAATGACGGGCACCGACAAACTGGTACGAGGGGATGCAGATGCGCCCCTGACCGGTGACCACGGACTGGCCCGGGTCACCATTACGGATTTTACAGCTGACAGGGATGAAGACTGCCCCGGCGTGTATAATCTGCGGCTGACAGGCAAAAGCGAGGTAACAGGCCATGAATACACTCTTTCCACCGCTGTGTATATCTACACGCCCAAAGCACAGGCACATTAGCCAGCAGGGAATTGTTTCCTGGGTGGCTCTTGTCTGGCTGCTGGTCATGCTGCTTTTGGGACAGGGGCTGTTATACTTTGTTCAGCAGGGAGCAAGGCAGGCCGGTGATTTTAGCCGGGAAACGGAACTGCGGTTCAGGGCGGAAAGCGCCGTGGAGGAAAATTATCTGGCGCTTAAAAAACGCACGGCAGAGCTGGACAGGCTGAGGACCAAAGAGAAAATATCCTTGGGGACAACGGGCACTAAAGAACAGGCGGTGACAGGATATGCCTTAAAGGATAATGACCGCATCTACATAATCGCCACGGCTTTTGACCGGCGGATGGATTTTGGCAAGGTAACAGAGCAGCATGTTATGGCTAAGGGTGTACTGAAAAAGGAGGGGGGAAAATATGTTTGGCTGGGCTGGGCGCCTTAGAAATTTCTTTACTCTCCATGACAGGGAATATGTGCTGCTCTGTCCACAGTTTGGTGCAGGCTGCGGTTTGCTGCATTTAGCGCGCAGTGAGGAGACTGCGGAAAAAAC
>JAGAYB010000031.1 GCA_017940705.1 Selenomonas sp.
CATGAGTCTGGCAGATTTGGCGTACTGCCAGATTTATTTCCGTGACACGGAAAAGCGTCCGCCGACGATTACGGAGCTGCGTGTTATTGATACCTACTGGTCTGACCACTGCCGTCATACAACCTTTACCACCGCCATTGATGAGGTGCAGATTGAGAAAGGTTACTATACTCCGGCTATTGCCAAGGCTTATACGAAGTATCTAAACTATCGTGATATGCTCTACATGGGCGAAAACCGTGATATGACGCTGATGGATATTGCCGTCATCGGCATGAAAGCCCTGCGCCGTCAGGGAAAACTGGAAGATCTGGATAAGTCTGAGGAAATAAATGCCTGCAGTATCGTTGTGGAAGCCGATATTGACGGAAAAACGGAAGAATGGCTGGTGATGTTCAAGAATGAAACCCATAACCATCCTACGGAAATAGAGCCCTTCGGCGGTGCGGCTACCTGTCTGGGCGGCGCTATCCGCGACCCGTTGTCCGGGCGTTCCTATGTGTATCAGGCCATGCGTGTAACGGGGGCTGCTGACCCACGCCGTCCCATAAAGGAAACGCTGCCGGGGAAACTGCCCCAAAAGAAAATCACGCTGGGGGCGGCTGCCGGATACAGTGCCTATGGCAATCAGATTGGTCTGGCTACGGGGCAGGTGCGTGAGGTTTATCATGAGGGCTATATGGCCAAGCGCATGGAAATCGGCGCGGTCATTGCCGCCGCACCCAAGGAAAATGTTGTACGCGAAAAGCCCCAGCCCGGGGATATCATTGTGCTGGTGGGCGGCCGTACAGGCCGTGACGGCTGCGGCGGTGCTACGGGTTCATCCAAGGAGCATACGGAAGAATCACTCACAAGCTGCGGCGCAGAGGTACAGAAGGGCAATCCTCCGACGGAACGCAAGATTCAGCGCCTCTTCCGCAATCCTGAGGTCAGCCGCATGATAAAGCGCTGCAACGACTTTGGTGCTGGCGGTGTGGCGGTGGCCATCGGTGAATTGGCGCCGGGGCTGGTCATCAATTTGGATGCGGTAAAGAAAAAATACAAGGGCCTTGATGGTACGGAACTGGCTATTTCTGAGTCGCAGGAACGTATGGCTGTCGTTATCCGTCCCGAAAATCTGGCGAAATTTGCCGCTTTAGCCGATGCGGAAAATCTGGAGGCCACCAAAGTGGCGGAAGTAACCATGGAGTCCCGGCTGGTGATGAAATGGCGCGGCGAAACAATCGTGGAAATGAGCCGCAGCTTTTTGGACACCAACGGTGTACGTCAGCATGTAAAAGCTAAGATAACAAGCCCTGATGAAAACGCCCGTTATCTGCGCCGGATTCCTGCCCGCGTGGAAGCCTGCGGCAAGGATCTGGAAAAAGCATGGCTGGAAAATCTTAAAGACCTGAACGTATGCAGCCAGAAGGGATTGGCTGAGCGCTTTGATTCCACCATTGGCGGCAATACGGTACTGCTGCCCTTCGGCGGCCGCAAGCAGCTGACTCCGGCAGAGGGCATGGTGGCGAAATTGCCCGTAGAAGGCGCAGAAACCAATACGGCCACAGCTATGACCTTTGGCCTTAATCCTGCCATGATGGAATGGAGCCCCTTCCACGGCGCGCTGTACGCTGTGGTGGAGGCTGCGGCGAAAATGGTGGCTCTGGGAGGACGGGCCGAAAAGATACGTCTGACCTTTCAGGAATACTTTGAAAGTCTGGGCAAGGATGAAGTTAAGTGGGGCAAGCCCTTTGCCGCCCTGCTTGGCGCTTTGTGGGCCCAGCATGAATTGGAGATACCGGCCATCGGCGGCAAGGATTCCATGTCCGGCACCTTTGAGGACATTCATGTACCGCCTACCTTGGCAGCGTTTGCTGTCACCACCTTAAAGGCCGGTGATGCCATTTCCCCGGAATTTAAGTATCCCGGCAATAAGGTGTTCTTCCTGCCGGTTGCCAGAGATGCGCAGGATTTGCCTGACTTTGGCAAATTACGGGCTAAGTGGTCGCTGGTCAGCGATTTGGTGGAAAAACACCGCGTCTTTGCCATTCAGAGCGTAGGTCTTGGCGGCGTAGCGGCAGCTGTAGCTAAAATGACTTTGGGCAATGGGATAGGCTTTAAATTTGCCAATCCGCAGGAAAAGAGCAAGCTGTTTACGCCAGACTATGGCGCTTTGCTGCTGGAAGTGTCTGACTCGGAATCACTGGCAGAAACGCTGAAAAACGCCGGTTTTGCAGAACTGGGCGAAACAACTGCCGGCCCCAGCATCGTCTGCGACGATACCGTTATCATGCTGACGGATATCGAAGCTGCCTACACCCAGCCGCTGGAAAACATTTTCCCCACGAAAGTCAAACACTCGGATAAGGAAAAGGCTGTCAATGTGGTGTATAACAAGGGCAATGCTATCCGCTCCAAAACCAGCATTGTAAAGCCGAAGGTATTTATTCCCGTATTCCCCGGCACAAACTGTGAGTACGATTCTGTACGGGCATGGGAAAAGGCCGGAGCTGAGGCCAGCACCATGGTGGTGCGCAACCTGACGCCCGGTGCTGTAGAAGAATCGGTAGAGGCACTTGTCCGGGGCATCAGCCAGGCACAGATTGTCATGCTGCCCGGCGGTTTCAGCGGTGGTGACGAGCCTGACGGCTCCGGCAAGTTCATCGCGGCAATGCTGCGCAATCCGCGGATTAAAGAGGAGATACACAAGCTGCTCAATAAACGCGATGGCTTGATGCTGGGCATTTGCAACGGTTTTCAGGCGCTCATCAAGCTGGGGCTTGTTCCCTACGGCGAAATTCGTGATTTGGTGGACAGCTCACCGACTTTGACGTATAATAATATAGGCCGTCACGTTTCCTGCATGGTGAAGACCAAGGTGGTATCCAACCTTTCTCCATGGTTCAATAATGTGGAGGTGGGCGATGTACATACCATTGCGGTTTCGCATGGCGAAGGACGGTTCGTAGCGGATAAGGAGATACTTGCCCGTATGAGGGTACGGGGGCAGATTGCGACACAGTATGTAGATGACAGCGGCAATCCGGCCACACAGATTCCCTTTAATCCCAACGGCTCTGTATGGGCTGTAGAGGGGATAACCAGCCCGGATGGGCGCGTTTTGGGCAAAATGGGACATTCGGAGCGCATCGGGCGCTATGTTTCGCGGAACGTTCCCGGTGAAAAGGACCAACAGCTCTTTGCCGCTGGTGTAGCGTATTATAAATGATGAAATAGCATAAAGGGTGCGGTCGGATTTTTCTGGCCGCATTTCCTTGTTAGGAGGAGTTTGCTTTGGTAGGGATTGTCGTTGTATCCCATAATGCAAAGTTGGCTGAAGGCATCAAGGAAATGGCAGAAATGATGGCAAACGGAGTGCAGATTGCTGTGGCCGGCGGTTTGGATGACGGTATTATGGGCACGAGCTATGAAAAGATAAGCAAGGCCGTGGAGTTTGTCTGCGGCCGTGACGGTGCCGTGGTGATTATGGATATGGGCAGCGCCATTATGACCACAGAGCTGGTGCTGGAAAATCTCAAGGACGATGCGGTGAAAATGGCAGATTGTCCCCTGCTGGAAGGAACCATGCGCGCAGCTGTCATGGCAGCCAGCGGCGCCAGCCTTGATGATGTCGTGGCAGCTGCTGAGGAGACACGCGGCCAAAAGAAGCTGGCGTGACTTAGGTTACGGAGGCGGCTTGACAGGTCAGCTATAATTTAATAAGATAGCCATTATCAAGGAGGCTGATGATTATCAAATTTATAGAACTGACAAAAGCTGACAAGCCTTTGTTTGATAGATATTTTCGCGCAGGGTACTACGAAAATTCGCATTTTAATTTTACCAATCTGTTCATGTGGCGCAAGCCATATAACGTCCAGCATTGCGAGGAGGACGGCGTTCTCTATATGATCTGCACATGGCAGGGGAAACTTTCTTCCATGCAGCCGCTGTGTCCTGCTGACAAATGGGGGCAGGCCGTACAAAAATTGCAGGCGCATTTTGCCGAGGCGGGGGAAGTGCTGAACTTTACCGGAATCGAAAAAAACTTTGCCCAGTTTTTGGCGTCTTATCCCGGGGGTAAGTTTTCCTTGGAAGAGGACAGAGACAATTTTGACTATGTTTATCTGGCAGATAAGCTCATCACCTTAGCCGGGCGGAAGCTGCATTCCAAGAAGAACCACTTAAACGCCTTCCGCAAGCTCTATCCACAGGCTGAGTATCTGAGCATTACGCCGGAACTTTTGCCGGCCTGCCGGGAGGAACTGGAAAAATGGTA
>JAGAYB010000229.1 GCA_017940705.1 Selenomonas sp.
GGCAGCGTCAACCGCCCCGAGGCCAGCTATCATTTGGAGCTGGTGACCGGGAGCTTTGAACTGGGCAGGCTGCTCCATGACCTGCTGAAACGCATGGGCTTTCCTGCCGGATTTGTGGACAGGAAGGATGCCTACATCGTCTATCTGAAGGAGGGCGATGCGGTGGTGGATTTTCTGGGCATGCTGGAAGCGGAAAAAGCCGTGGAAAGCTTTGAGGTTGCCCGCAATGTCAAGGAGGTCAGGGAGCAGGTCAACCGTCTGGTAAACTGTGAAACGGCTAACCTGCAAAAGGCGGTGGATGCCGCCGGACGGCAGCTTACAGATATACGCACTCTGGAGGCGCAGGGGAAGCTGCCCGGCCTGCCGCCCAAGGTGCTGGCGGCAGCCAAGGCCCGGCTGGACAACCCGGACGCTTCGCTGGCAGAGCTGGCGGAAATACTAAAAATCAGCAAGTCGGGGCTTAGCCATCGCATGCGCAAGCTCCACGAACTGGCTGGTTTAAATTAACGGAAGTAGGGATTATAGATTGCGCTATGTTAAATATGTGCTGGGGACATTGTGCTTCGGCTTGATGGTTTTTTTGTCATGGCTGACCTTGACACCAACGCCGCAGGGCGTACTGGTGCTGGAATACCACCATATTAGCGATGAGACGGATAGTGAGGGCAAGCCATATTCGGTGCCGCCGGCAGAGTTTGCGGCGCAGCTGGATTACTTGCAGCAGCAGGGCTATACGACGATTTCCATGCAGGATTTCATGCGCGCGAAAAAGGGTAAGCAGGAACTGCCGGAAAAGCCCCTGATTCTCACCTTTGATGACGGCTATGAGGATAATTACACGGTTCTGCTGCCCATGCTGGAAGAACGCGGCCTGAAGGGGACGGTCTACATGGTCACCAACAGTATCGGACGCAAGGGGTACCTTTCCTGGAACCAGCTGCGTGATATGCAGAACAGGGGCATTGAGCTGGGGAGCCATACGGCAAACCATCAGCCGCTGACCACGCTGGACAGGGAAAAGCAGGCTGAGGAGATGAAGCTGTCCAAGCTGCTGATGGAATGGAACGGTCTTAAGACCATCTTTACCTTTTCCTATCCCAACGGCGCTTATGATGAGGGTATGCCCCAGCTGCTGGCGGAAAATGAATACCTGACGGCAGTTACGGGGGACAGCGGTCTTAACACCTTTAAGACCAATCCCTATCTGCTGCAGCGCACGAACATCCCCTATCCGCGGTTCGGCCTGACGGAGTTCAAACTGCGTCTCTTTAAAGCTGAGGCCATGACCAAGCTGGGGATAAAGCAGCATATCGTAAACGAGTAAACAAATAATGTATAATAAAAGGATGAATTGGTTTTCATGAATATCAAGCGTAAAATTGCAGCTGCTCTGCTGGCAGGTCTCATCTGCCTGCCTGCAGCAGCCGGGGCGCAGACTGCCGCAGGCAGCGCTGACACCGCCCATCTTGCCGGACAGGCCGGTCAGGAGGGATATAAAACGGATTTAATGCGGCGCATTAAAAATATTTTGCAGGGCAAAGACAGGATGTCAGACGAGACCGGACTGGAAAAATTAAAGGAGGCCGGCCTTAATCAGAATCTATCCCGCTGGGTTATGGACAGCCGGGATGAAGGCGGCACGCTGCTTTTTTCCGACAGTCCCGAATATGTGCCGGAAAACGGCATCCTCTATCAGGACTCTGTTAAAGGCGATGCCCGGGTGCTGTTCTACCATCTGAACAACACCAGTGAACCCAAAAAACTGGCTGTGGTGCTGAAAAACGAATACAAGGGCAGCAACAAGGTCATGGTGACCCGTGGGGGCAGCGGCCAGCCCAGCAGTGATTATCTGGAGGTCGGCAAGGCTACCCAGCTGGAGTATTTCAGTCAGGAGCTCAATCAGCAGATAGTTCTGCCCCGAGGGACAGCCAGACTGCTGCAGGAGGATATGAATGAGACCATCCTGCAGCCGGGACAGCTGACCTACGGCGTGTTTGATTTTCATGCCGAACACAGCGTACTGGTGACAGTGCTGATGCTGGATGCCTATGGCGACCCGGTGACGGCGGCGGAAAGCCTGCCGGTTTTGCCCAAGGATGAGATGCGGCTGCGCGGTACCTTTAAGGGGATGAACCGCGTACTGACGGCCCGGAAAACCTACGACCCGGAAAAGGACGGCGGCGTTTATTTCATGCTGGCTGATGACAAGCAGGATAAATACCGCTACGGCATTGACGCTACCGACGGCAGCCGGGTGGTAAACTACGGCAACTACGGTATAAACTACCGGCTGGAACTGCCGGTCATTGCCGGTCAGGTGAGGTATTATCTCAGTCCTTTGGGGGGCGTTTATGCCGGAGCTGTCCGCAGCTATCAGAGCAAAAAAAATTACACGCTTTTCCCGACTCCCAGCGGCCGGACTTATTTCGGTGACAACACGGCTCCCGAGACCGATGAGGTGCAGGAAAAACGCGAGGCAGGCAGCTGGCACATAGCCCGTAATACGGAGCTTGCCAATTTGGGCGAGACCAGCCAGCGCGGGCAGACCGTGTTTGAGTTTTCACCGCCGGGGGCATCCAATCTGCCCGTGGCCATAGTAATGGTGCCTGATAAGAAATAAACCTAGGAGGATTTTATATGACAGCCAAGAAACCTTTTTATATCACAACCCCGATTTATTACCCCAGTGCCAAACTGCATATCGGTCATGCTTACTGCACGACCATTGCCGATGCCATCGCCCGTTTCCATCGTCTGGCAGGTGAAGAAGTGTTCTTCCTGACCGGCTCTGATGAACACGGCCAGAAGATTCAGCAGAAGGCCGAAGAAGCAGGCATTACGCCCATCGAATACACGAATAAAATCGTGGCCGGTTTCCAGAACCTCTGGAAGAAGCTCGATATCAGCAATGATGACTTTATCCGCACCACGGAAAAACGCCATGAAAAAGTGGTACAGGAAATTTTCCGCCGCATTTATGAAAAAGGCGATATTTACAAAGGTTCCTATAAGGGCCTGTACTGCACTCCCTGCGAAAGCTACTGGACGGAGCATCAGCTTGATGAAAACGGCTGCTGCCCTGACTGTGGGCGTCCTGTGCAGGAGGTTTCCGAGGAAGCCTACTTCTTCAAGATGAGCAATTATCAGGACAGGATTCTTGCCTATATCGAAGAACATCCCGACTTTATCCAGCCGGTTTCCCGCCGCAATGAGATGATTAACTTCATCAAGCAGGGGCTGGAGGATTTGTGTATCTCCCGTACCTCCTTTGACTGGGGTATTCCTGTGCCCATTGATGAAAAGCACGTTATCTATGTATGGTTTGATGCGCTCACCAACTATCTGACGCCGATTGGCTTCCTTGATGACCCGGAAAAGTTTAAGAAATTCTGGCCGGCCAACCTGCATCTGGTGGGCAAGGAAATCGTCCGTTTCCATACCATTATCTGGCCCTGCATTCTGATGGCGCTGGATTTGCCGCTGCCGGAGAAGGTTTACGGCCATGGCTGGCTGATTGTGGACGGCGACAAGATGAGCAAGTCAAAGGGCAATGTGGTTGACCCCATCGGCCTCATTGATGAATTCGGCGCTGACGCTATCCGTTATTTCCTGCTGCGGGAAATAAATCTGGGACAGGACGGCAACTTCTCCCGTGATGCCCTCATCGGCCGCATCAACAGCGATTTGGCCAATGATTTGGGCAACCTCCTGCACCGCACCCTGAACATGGTGGGCAAGTTCCAGAACGGCATCCTTACTGCACCGCAGGGCGAAAGCGAAATCGACAAGAGCCTCAAGGCTGATGCCGCCGAAACAGTCGCTTTCTTTGCGGAAAACATGGAGAAGATGGAGCTTTCCCTGTCCATCAAGAAGGTCTGGGCCTTCATCAGCCGCGCCAACAAATACATTGACGAAACGGCGCCGTGGGCACTGGCGAAGGACGAAAGCAAGAAACAGGAACTGGCTAACGTCATGTACAATCTGGCTGAATCCCTGCGCCAAATCAGCGTGCTTATCAGCCCCTTTATGCCGCAGACTGCTGCCCGTATCTGGCAACAGCTCAATCTGCCGGGGGAATTTGCTGCTGTACAGCTGGAAGATATCAAGGTTTGGGGCGGCATTGCCGGCGGCCACAAGGTAGGCACGCCGGAACAGCTCTTCCCCCGTATCGAGGTGGAAAAAGAGGAAGCGCCGGTTAAGGAAAAGCCTGCCAAGCAGTCCAAGGAGAAAAAAGCCAAACAGCAGGAAGAGACTGCCGGTGAAATCTCCATTGATGACTTCGCCAAGGTGCAGCTGCGCGTGGTGAAGGTGCTGGCCGCTGAAGCCGTACCCAAGACGGAAAAACTCCTGAAACTGACGGTGGACTTAGGGGACGAACAGCGCGAAATCGTTTCCGGTATTGCCAAGCACTATGCACCGGCTGACCTCATCGGCAAAAATGTGGTCATGGTCATCAACCTGAAACCGGCCAAGATTCGTGGCATTGTGTCACATGGCATGGTGTTGGCAGCCTCTCAGGGCGATGACCTGAAAGTGCTGTCGGTGGATATGCCTGTAGGCTCTGTGGTGCGCTAAAATGGCTGACTATGAGCTGATTGACACCCACACCCACCTTAACGATGCTAAATTTGCCGGTGTGGAGGAAGACGTCATAGCAAGAGCCGGAGAGGCAGGTGTCACCAGGCTCATAAACATGGGTGACACCATGGCCTCATCACAAAAGGCCGTGGAACTGGCTGCTCAGCATGAGGGCGTCTATGCCGGTGTGGGCATTCATCCCGAAGAGATTTATGAGCTGGGCACAGCCGATGATGACAGGCTGACGGCATGGACGAAAGCCCCAAGGGTCGTAGCCATCGGTGAAATCGGCCTTGACTACTATTGGGAAAAGGACGAGGATAAACGCGCCCTGCAGCGGCGCATGTTTATCCATCAGCTGGATTTAGCCCGGCAGCTCAACTTGCCGGTGTGTATCCATGACCGTGAGGCACATGGTGACATCATGGCCATCCTCAAAAAAGAGGGGCAGGGCCTGCGCGGTGTCATGCACTGCTTTTCCGGCAGCTGGGAAATGGCGCAGGAACTTTATAAAATGGGCTGGTATATCGGCGTTGACGGCCCGCTGACCTACAAAAACGCCGCCAAACTTCCCGACATTGTGGCGCGCTTCCCGTTGGAACGGATTTTGGTGGAAACGGACGCTCCTTATCTGGCACCTGTACCCATGCGCGGCAAGCAGAATGAACCGGCATTTGTCCGTTATGTGGCGGAGAAAGTCGCCGAAATCAAGGGGATTTCTGTAGAAACGGTGGCTAAACAGACTTCAGACAACGGGGCAGAATTATACGGCCTTTAATCACGCTAAATACGGCTTTTTAGGCTAAAGTGGTGGACACTGTACAAAAAACAGGGCTCACCGCTTTTTTATTCCCATTTTTCAGCTTGTTTTCAGTATAATGTGGGAGAATATACGCGTTGAATTTGACAAGGGGTTAAATCTCATGGTATACTACCACAAGTTCTTCACCAAAGATTTAAAGGGGGCTTTCAATGAGTTTAACGAAGCTATTTGTTTTCAACCATAAAGAACGTAAAGTCATGCTGTGCGTGATGCTCACAGCCATGATGCTTATGACAACGGGTTTTACAACGACCGCGTTGCCGGAAGACTGGCATCAGGTAGCCATCATTGCTGATGGCAAAACGATTAAGATAAACACCAATCATTCAAACCCTGCCTTTATTTTGGCCAGGGCTGGCGTGAAACTCAGAGCCAATGACGAATACCATCTGGAAAAGGATGGCAAGGACACGAAAATCACGGTATATCGCGCGGTTCCGATTACCGTATCGTACAACGGACAGCAGAAGGCTGTCATGACCAGCAAGCAGACCGTAGGTGACGCCCTTATTGAGTTGGGCTACAATCTGGAGGATGTGGAAACGCCTCTGGGACTGGATGCGAAAATTCAGGAGAACCTAGACATAGTAGTATCTGACAGTGCAAAAAAAATCGCAGCACTGCAGCGTATGCGTGAAGAACAAATGAGACCCAAGGTACAGACGGAGCAGGGCAATTTAAACTACAGCGCCGTTTATACCATGGAAGCAACGGCTTACCTGCCAACCGATGGCAGTGCCGAGGGCATTACCGCCATGGGCATTCCTGCCCGGCGTGGTGTGGTCGCCGTTGACCCCAATGTCATTCCCTTAGGCTCGAAAGTTTTTATTCCGGGCTACGGGGTGGCGATTGCAGCTGATACCGGCGGAGCAATCCGCGGTCAGAAAGTAGACCTGTGCATGGAGACTTACGGCGAGTGCATGAACTTCGGCCGCAGGGACATCGAGGTTTACGTGCTGTCGTAATGAAGTCAAAAGCACGTGTTGAGCAGATTATCTGCCTGACACGTGCTTTTTTGTGCTTTTAGAATTTACAAGTTGCGTTATCATCAATATGTACTGTAGGCAGAATATGGCGTATAAACGAATCATATATTTGCTGAAAATTTTCTCGATTCATGGTATAATCCAATTAGAAAATCAAAGGAGCATTCTCGCATGACATACCCTAAAAGCCTTTTACGGCAGGCTATCGAAAACGATATAGCCAATAAGAAATACAATCCCATGAACGATATCCTGTTCAAATTCATCTTTGGCAAAGAGGAACGCAAGCATGTCACCATTGACTTTCTCAATGCCGTCCTTGACCGTCACGGAGCAAAAGCCATCAAGGATATTCAGTTCCAAAACAGCGAGATTGTTCCCTTCTATGAGGATGACAAACTCACGCGTCTGGACATTTTCTGTGTTACCGAAGACGGCACGCAGATTGATGTGGAAATCCAGATTGTGGACAAAAAGAACATGGAGCGCCGCACGCTCTACTATTGGTCACAGATGTACCTGATGAACCTTACAAAAGGTGGGAAGTATCAAAATCTGAAACCGTCCATCACCATCAACATTCTGCGCTATACGATTTTCCCGGGGCAGCCGGCACACTCCATGTACAGTATCTACAACATGGAAACCGGCCGCCGCTTAAATGAGGACATGGAACTGCATTTCCTCGAAGTCACTAAATTTCAGAAAAAGCCTGTCAGCGAAATGACCAGCGTGGAACGTTGGCTGGCGTACTTCTCCAACAAATTAGATATAAAAGAAATGGAGGAACTGGCTATGAATGAAGCTGCTATTCAGACAGCGCTGGACGCAGCCGCTGTATTTATGCAAAATAAACAAGAGCGTCTTAACTATTTGAATCGCGAAATGGCTATCATGGACTATGAGTCCGATAAAGATGCCTGGATAGATGCAGGCCGGGCTGAAGGCCGGGTTGAAGGCCGGGCAGAAGGAGAGAAGAACGCTGACCGTCGCACAGCTAAGCGTATGTTAGCCAAAAACAAATCCATTGATGAAATTTTAGAATTGGTTGACCTAACCCGTGAGGAAATTGAAAAATTAGCTCATGACATAAGCTTGTAATATTTTACCGATGTGGAATAAATTGAGAAATCACTAAGAAAAAGGGCTGCTGCACGTCATATTACGTGCAACAGCCCCTTTGGCGTGTGCGTTATGATTCTGGTTCAACGCCATGCTTGCGGCATTCGTTGAAGAAGAAGATAGCGTTGGTGTCCTTGGGATTTTCTGACCAGAACTTGATGAGCTTGCTGGCCATGGCGTATTTTTCCTGCATAAAGGGCAGGAGATTTTCAGCGGTTATGGGGCCGCCGACGGTCATAAATACATCAATATTATGTCCGAGGGTGTCTAGCATTTCCTCGCTGCACTCGTCCTTAGCCAGTGACTCGGCAAAACGAATACCCTGTTCTAAGTCATCGGCGTAGCCGCGCTGGAGGAGCCAGACGGCAATCTGCTTTTCCATGGGAGTCCCTCCTTTAGATAGCTATGTTTTAATTCTATTCGCTAGGGGGAGGAAGATTTCCTGCCTGCGGCAGATTTTTTATTTATGAGAAAAGCCCGGGGAAATCCTGACGATTACCCGGGCTTTTGACTTTGGCTTATTCAGCTGCGGCAACGACTTCTTTGCCATCATAGTAGCCGCATTCGGGGCATACATGATGGGGCATCTTCGGTTCGTGGCACTGCGGGCAGGCTACGAAGCCGGGAGCCTCCAGCTTCCAGTTGGCGCGGCGGCTATCGCGGCGTGCCTTGGACATTTTTCTCTTTGGTACTGCCATGGTTGGTTCACCTCCGGAACAATCCGACTTGCTTTGTTCAGTGAAATCCATACACGTTGGGTTGATGCTGAATGGATTTATTGACACATGTTACTATAATAGCGTTTTTGGCGTACTAATGCAAGTCTTTTTTTATGGGGAGGCTTATCTGTTGGACAAGAGGAGCTTGAGGGCGATTTGCTTTTCAGGGGAAAGTTCCTTGATGAGTTTCAGCAGCTGGGGGTCAATGCCGGCTGTTTCCGGTGTGACGGTATCCATAGGGTCAGCCTGAGAGGCCAGATTGTTGAGGTCTTCAATGCGGATATTCAGGGCGCCGCAGATTTTCAGCACGTTGTCCATGGCGGCGCCGCCGATGGAACCGTTGAGGATGGACAGCAATGTGGTATAGGGCATCTTGATGAGCTGGGCAAAATTTTTCATTGTATATCCATGTGATTTTATTAAGGCTCTGATATAATCTTCTCTGTTCATGAATCCGTTCTCCTTGTCTTGTGTCTATACTGTATTATACAGGGCTGTCTGAAAAAAGGAAAGTCTATGGGAAAATATTTCTCAATAAGAAAAACGATAGATTGTAATAAAATAAAATCATATTTCGTATTGACTAATATGGAATTATGTTGTAATATACTTGTGGAAACGAAATATTGTTAATGATTTAATTATCATGCAATTCGCAATCATACAAAATGTGTATTAGCCGGAGAGGAAGGGTGTATGATGGAAAAAGCGACGGTCGTCGTCATTGGCGGCGGAGCCACAGGCGTTGGCATCCTGCGTGACCTTGCCATGCGCGGCGTGGACACGCTGCTCGTTGAAAAATGCGATCTGGTGAACGGCGCAAGTTCCCGTTATCATGGGTTGCTGCATAGCGGCGGACGGTATGCGGTAAAGGACCAGGAGGCAGCCAAGGAGTGTATTATCGAAAATCAGATTTTGCGCAAGATTGGCAAATCCTGTGTGGAGACGACCGGCGGCATGTTTGTCCGTCTCGACATTGATGACCCTGCTTATGAGGAAGCCTGGGTAAAAGGCTGTGCGGAGAGTGGAATTGAAGCAACGCCGATTACTCTGGAGGAAGCCTTCAGGCTGGAACCGCTGCTCACCCGTAATGTGCAGTCGGCATATCTGGTGCCAGATGCAGCCATTGACGGGTTCCGTATGTCATGGCAGAATGTGGAGTCCGCCAAACGTTACGGCGGCCGCTGCCTGACTTACCGGGAAGTCATCGCCATCGAAAAGACCAGCGGGGAAGTAAAGGGCGTAAAAGTACGAAATACCATAACCGGTGCAGAAGAAATCATCGAATGTGAAATCGCCATTAACGCTGCCGGCGGCTGGGCAGGCAAGGTCGCAGCCCTTGCCGGGCTGGAAGTCGGCGTACAGCCGGATAAGGGGACGCTGTTGGCTTTCAACCAGCGCATCACCAATCATGTGGTGAACCGCCTGCATAAATCTTCCGACGGTGATATCTTCGTACCCCATGGTTCCATCACCATTTTGGGGACGTCTTCCATGAGCATTCCTGACCCCGAGGACACCAGCACTTCCCGTGAAGAGGTGGAAAACCTGCTGGCCATCGGCGAAAAGACTTTTGAGCATCTCCGGGATTACCGCCTGCTCCGTTCCTTTGCCGGTTCCC
>JAGAYB010000230.1 GCA_017940705.1 Selenomonas sp.
CTTATCGGCGGCGGCAGCGTACCACGTCCCGGCGAGGTGACGCTGGCGCATAACGGTGTGCTGTTCCTTGACGAACTGCCGGAGTTCAGCAAAAAGACTTTGGAAGTTTTGCGTGAGCCGCTGGAGGATAGAAAGATTACCATATCCCGGGTGCACGCAACCATCACCTTCCCCTCGGATTTTATCCTGATAGCAGCAGCCAACCCATGTCCCTGCGGAAATTTTCTCGATGAAGAGCAGGAATGTACCTGTTCACCGGGGGAGATACGGCAGTACAACCGCAAGATATCCGGGCCGCTGCTGGACAGGATAGACATACATATTCAGGTGCCGCGGGTGAAGTACGATGAACTGTCCTCGAAAAAACGGGCGGAGTCCTCAGCTTGTATTCGTCAAAGGGTGGTGGCGGCAAGAGAAATCCAGCATAAGCGGTTGAAGAAGTACGGCCTGTTCTGCAATGCCCAGATGAACCATGCCCTGCTGCAAAAACTCTGTGTGCTGGAGCCGCAGGCTCAGGCGCTGCTGGAGCAGGCCTTTAAGAAAATGAATTTTTCGGCCCGGGCTTATGACCGCATTGTGAAGGTTGCCCGTACCATTGCTGACCTGGCAGGGGCAAAGGAGATTGAGGCTGCGCATGTTGCTGAGGCCATTCAGCTGCGCAACGACAATAATTGCTGAGAAAAACATTGACAGCCTCCCCTTTTAGATGGTATACTGCAATAGTTGCCGCGGGGTGGAGCAGTCGGTAGCTCGTCGGGCTCATAACCCGAAGGTCACAGGTTCAAGTCCTGTCCCCGCAACCAATGCTGATATAGCTCAGTCGGTAGAGCGTATCCTTGGTAAGGATAAGGTCACCAGTTCAATCCTGGTTATCAGCTCCATTTAAAAGATATTCCAGCTGCTTTTCAGGCTGGTCAGTGAAGCTCGAAGGGCTGGTGCCTTTCGGGCTTTTTCGTTATTAAAAACGAGTTTACTGTTTGTGAATAAAAAGCAAACTAATCATGAATAAAAATACAATAATTAGTGACATTGTCCGCGAAATGGTGTACAATAAGAACTTGCTGCAAATAACCCATGAAAAGTGAGGAAGATTTCATGACTTGGATTAAATTCATAGCCGGGGCGCTGTTTGGTATGGGCATGTTCCTGTTGCCTGTCGGCGGCGGTGAAGGCTTTTCTACGCCGGTGGGGCTGCTTACGGAATGGCTGGAAAAAATCATTACCGCTAATATCCCCTGGTTTTTATATGTACTGGTGACCTTGTCGGCTCTCGGCGCTCTGGCAGGACGTTTTTACCTGCCGGTGTGCATCAAGAGCCGTCCGTGGCTGGCGGGCCTGTTTAGTATTTCATGGCCCTATCTGCTCACGCGTTTGGTAGCTCTGGTGGTGGTTATCTGCGTGGGCGGTGAGCTTGGTCCTGTCTGGTTCAGCGGGCCGGATGTGGGCGGCAGTATGGTGGGCTTATCCCAGACGCTCGTAGCACTGGCTTTTTCCCTGAGCTTTGTTCTGCCCTTTTTGACGGATACAGGCATTATGGAGTTTACCGGTGTCCTGTTAAAGCCGTTGATTCGTCCGTTGTTTCATGTGCCGGGCCGGGCTTCGGTTGACTTAATCGCCTCCTGGCTGGCTTCTTCCAATACGGCGGTGCTCATAACTTCCGGGCAGTATAACAGCGGCTACTATACGAAACGGGAAGCGGCAGCGATTATGACCAACTTTTCGCTGGTGTCAATTCCCTTCTGTATGGTGGTAGCCGGAACGCTGCATATCAGCAATCTGTTCCCCCTGCTGTATATAACCGTTACGGCGGTGGGCCTGCTGCTGGCTGTTATCTGTGTCCGTATTCCTCCGCTGGCCAGTGTTGAGGATGCCTATCATGGCACGCCGCAGCTGCGCGAGGAAGTCCCTCAGGAAAAATCCCTGCTGGGCTGGGCTTTGGCCGCCGCTTTGCAGCGGGCCGAAAAATTCCACATGGAAACAGCCATCAAGGTAGGGCTGGAAATGGCTGTGGGGATTCTTTTTGACCTGATTCCCATCGTCATTGCCTGGGGCACTGTTGGTACACTTCTGGTCAATGAAACAGCGGTATTTAAGTGGCTGGCATATCCCATGGGGCTTTATATGTGGGCACTGGGCATTCCCGATGCTTTTCAGCTGGCTCCGGCTACGCTGGTAGGGTTTATTGATATGTTTATCCCGGCGCTCATCACCAGTCCCGATGCTCCGCTGCAGGTGCGTTTTTTCATTTCGGCTTTGTCCCTTGTGCAGATAATCTATCTTACTGAGGTGGGCAGCATCATCGTCAAGAGCAATGTCGGCATGGATGTGAAGCGGCTCTTTGTCGTCTTTTTGGAGCGCACGCTGGTGGCGGTGCCGCTGTTATGGATGATTACAAAATTTTTTGTCAGTTAAATAAGCAGTTGGGAAGGAAAAATTTTCCTCAGTAAAGAATATTACAAAGAAAGGATTATGCATTACTGGGGGGAGCTATGATGGCTGCTGACGAAAGGCAAAGGTTCGGTTATATAGACGATGCTTTGGCTCCGGTGCTGGTGTGCCGGCGGAGTGCCAAATGCTTGGAAGTCCTGCATATTTCTGCAGGACTTTGTCGTTTGTTTAATGCAAAAAGGGCAGAGCTGGAGGAGTTCTTTTTGCGTCCTGCGGATGAGACGATTCATCCCGATGATTATGTGCGCGTCTTACGCTCATTGCAGCGCAGTTTTCACAACCCTGACGAGTATCAGCAGTTCAGCTACCGTATGCGTATTCCCGGCAAGGATGATTATATCTGGCTGACCTCCTCTGTCTATGGCTACCGTATGCCGGATGGTTCCGTTTTGCAGTACATAACCTCTATTGACGTAACCAATGAATACGCGGAGCGCCAGAACCGTGATGAGGCCTTTGTCCATACCAGCATGCTGCTGGAAAAAATTCTGGATACCACCCAGACAGCTCTCTTCTGGAAGGATAAGAACAGGCGCTTCTTAGGCGCTAACAAGGCTTTTTTGGATTACTATGACTTCCCCTCGGAGCAGGTTATTCTGGGGAAAAATGATGAGGATATGGGCTGGCATGAGGACGATGTGCCCTTCCGCGATGATGAACTGATGATTCTCGAAACGGGGCAGTCAACCTACCGCGTCCATGGCAGATGTATGAGCCATGGCGAGATGCGCGATATTGTGGCCAGCAAAAGCCCTTTGGTGGAAAACGGGGAAATCGTCGGGCTGGTAGGAAGTTTTGAAGATGTTACCGATGAAATACGCCGTCAGGAACAGATTATAAAATTAAATGAACGCCTGCGGCAGGCGCTGGATAAGGCAGAAAGTGCCAATCAGGCCAAAACCGCCTTTTTGTCCAACGTGAGCCACGATATGCGTACACCCCTCAACGGCATTCTGGGTGTGGCGGACCTGGCCATGAAATGCCATGATTTGGATAAGATTCATGATTACCTGCAAAAAATAATGACAGCTGGTTCCCTGCTGCGTGATTTAATCAATGACACACTGGAACTGTCCCGGATTGGCAGCGGCAAGCGGCAGATGGACTGGGAGGTGGTGGAAGCCGGTCACATGCTGGACAGCCTGATTACTTCCATACGCTCCGCAGCGGAGCAGAATGCGGTGAATTTCCATGTGAATCTGGATTTTGCCGAATTGGGCTTTTTACGGCTGGACAGGCTGAAACTGTCCAAAATCCTGCTGAACCTGCTGTCCAATGCGGTGAAGTTCACGCCCTTTGATGGTGACGTATGGCTTGAAGGCTCAGTGCTGGAAGCTGACGAGCATAGCTGTATCTGCCGGTTTATTGTCAGGGATACTGGCATCGGTATGGCGCCGCAGTTTATTCCCAAGATGTTTGAACCCTTTGAGCAGGAGCAGTCCATGTCGGAAAAAGGTAAGATGGGGACGGGGCTGGGCCTCTCTATTGCCAAGGAACTGCTGAACCTGCTGGAGGGTAAAATCTCCGTAGTCAGTGAACGGGGCAAGGGGACGACCTTTACGGTAGATGTGCCTTTGGAACGGGTCAGCGGTGAAACGGAGGAGACGGCCCCGCCGCAGGAAGATTACAGTGTCAGTCTGGATAACAGGCATATTCTGGTCTGTGAGGACAATGAGCTGAATCGTGAAATCGTGAAGACTATTCTGGAAATGAATGGCATGACAGTCCTTTCGGCAGAA
>JAGAYB010000231.1 GCA_017940705.1 Selenomonas sp.
ATCGGTGGACTGCGGCATTGCTTCTGTAGATGATGTGGCGGCCATGAAGGGGAGCCTTGATATCATCGTCACAGACCATCATATTCCCGGGGCGGTTTTGCCGCCGGCTTTGGCGGTGATAAATCCTCATCGTGAGGACTGTCCTTATCCTGACAAGGATTTGGCCGGTGTCGGTGTGGCCTTTAAGCTGTGTCAGGCACTGTGGAAGAGGCTGGAAGGGCAGGACTACTGTCAGGATTTGGAGATTGTGGCCCTGGGAACGGTGGCAGATATTGTGCCGCTCTTAGGAGAAAACCGCCGGATTGTGGCGCAGGGGCTGCAGCAGATGCGAAATTCTGCCTCAGCCGGTATGAGAGTTTTGGTGGATGTGTCTGAGATTCGGGATGAACAGCTCAATACCGGTCATGTCGGCTTTCGGCTGGCACCACGTCTCAATGCGGCCGGACGTATCGGTTCGGCCCGTAAAGGGGTGGAACTGCTCCTGTCCAAGGACGCGGAGCAGGCGGCCAGTCTGGCTATGGAAATGGATATGCTCAACAGCCAGCGTCAGACAATAGAGCAGGAAATTCTGGCCAAGGCAGAGGCTGAACTTGCCGGTGTGGATGTGAACAATCTGCCGGCTATCGTGGTGGCCGGGGAGAAGTGGAATCCCGGTGTGATAGGCATTGTGGCCTCGCGGCTGGTTGACAAGTATTACAAGCCTGTCATTATTTTCAGCATACAGGAAGACGGCAAGTGCAAAGGCTCCTGCCGCAGCATTGAAGGCCTGCACATGTATGAGGCTCTGCAAAAATGCCGGGAGCATATCATGCAGTTTGGCGGCCATTCGCAGGCTGCCGGGCTGACAGTGGCAATGGAGGAACTGCCTGCCTTTAAGGAGGCCTTTGCGCGTGTGGCGAGGGACACTCTCAGTGATGATGATTATATCCCCAAAATCAAGGTGGAGGCAGAACTGCCGCCGGAGGATATAACTTTTGAGCTGGTGGAAGAGCTAGCGGCGTTAGAGCCCTTTGGCATGAAAAACACCAAGCCGCTTTTTGGCGTACGCAATATCCGTGGCACATCGGCGCAGGCTATCGGCAAGGAAGGCCAGCATCTGCGTTTTCAGGTGGGGACGGCGGATAATCCGCGGACGGCGCTCCTCTGGAATCGCAGTGACTATGTGGGCATCGTCAATGGCGAGGCGCTGGACATGGTCTACAGTCCTGCCGTCAATGAGTGGCAGGGGAACCGCAGCCTGCAGTGCATGGTAGACAGTATTGCCCCGGCTGATGGTGAACGAAATTTTCCCGAGCGTGATACCTTGGTGGACATATATAAATTCTTATATTGGATTCAGCAGCAGGAGGGCAAGATTCCCTATACGCCGCAGGAACTGACGGTGCGGTTCTGCGGCCGAGGAAAACATATTTCCCTGTACACCATGAGCGTGGCTTTGAGAGTTTTTCAGGAGCTGTCACTGCTGCGGATGGACTTGACGGAAAACTGCTATTATCTGCCCAAGGCCAGCGGGCGGATGGATTTGGAACAATCGCCTACCTACAGGCGGCACCGCTAGGGAAGGAGGAACTAATCATGAATGATAAAGATAAAGCACCGGTTACTATAGATTCTATTATCGCGGCGGTGCAGGAGTATGAGCCACGGGCCGATGTGGAGCTGATTCGCCGGGCCTATGACCTGGCAGCTGATGCCCACAAGGGACAGGTACGCGTTTCCGGGGAGCAGTACATCATCCATCCCCTGCATGTGGCGGAAATTCTGACGGGACTGCATATTGATGATGTGACCATCAGCGCGGCTTTGCTCCATGATGTGGTGGAGGACACCCTGTATACCAATGAGCAGATCGCGGAAATGTTCGGTGAAGAGGTGGCCATGATTGTGGACGGGGTCACCAAGCTGGGACGGATTAAATATAAGTCCAAGG
This sequence comes from Selenomonas sp., assembly GCA_017940705.1. The sequence continues at coordinate 1,931 of JAGAYB010000231.1, forward strand.
AAGAAGTACAGCTGGAAAACTACCGCAAGATGTTTTTGGCCATGGCCAAGGATATCCGGGTTATCATGGTGAAGCTGGCTGACCGCCTGCATAATATGCGCACGCTCAAATATATGCGCGAAGATAAGCAAAAGCGCATTGCCAAGGAAACCATTGAGATTTATGCACCACTGGCCAATCGTCTGGGTATTTCCAATATCAAGTGGGAACTGGAGGATTTATGCCTGCGCTATCTGGAACCGGAAAAATACTATGATTTGGTCGAGAACGTCAAGCAGAAGCGCAAGGAACGTCAGGCATTCATTGATACCGCCATTGAACAGATAGAACAAAAAATCGGTGAAGCAAAGATTAAAGCGGAAATCAAAGGACGGGCCAAACATTTTTACAGCATTTACAAGAAAATGCTCCGTGACAAGAAGGATATCAGTGAGATTTACGACCTCTCTGCCATCCGCGTACTGGTGGAATCCGTAAGGGACTGTTATGGTGTGCTCGGCGTAATCCATGCCATGTGGAAGCCGATTCCGGGGCGGTTTAAGGACTATATCGCCATGCCGAAGTCCAACGGCTATCAGTCGCTGCATACCACGGTGATGACGCGCGGCTATCCACTGGAAATTCAGATTCGTACCTTTCACATGCACGAGGTATCGGAATTTGGTGTAGCAGCCCATTGGAAGTACAAGGAAAACGGCAAGGGGTCTACTGCGGGCGGTGCCATGGACCAGAAGATGAACTGGCTCCGGCACATGGTCAGCCTGCAGCAGGAACTCAGTGACCCCAAGGAATATTTTGAAGCCCTGAAGGTGGATATCTTCTCGGATGAGGTCTTTGTCTTTACTCCCAAGGGAGATGTTATCGACCTGCCCAAGGGCTCGATTCCCATTGATTTTGCTTATCGTATTCATACCGAGGTCGGCCATCACTGTGTGGGCGCCAAGGTAAATGGCAAGCTGGTGCCGCTGGAGCATAAGCTGAAAAACGGCGATATTGTGTCCATTGTCACCAACAAGGCCAATAACGGCCCCAGCCGTGACTGGCTCAATATCGTTGCCTCCACGGAAACGCGCAACAAGATTCGCTCATGGTTCAAGAAGGAACGCCGTGAGGAAAATATCGAGCGTGGTATGGAACTTATCCGGGAAGAGGCCAAGCGTTTGGGCTATGCCCCCAAAGAGCTGTTGAAGGACGGCCGTTTGCTGGAGGTGGCGAAAAAGCTCAACATCCTCAGTGAGGATGATTTGCTGGCGGCGGTAGGTTATGGCGGTCTGGCCGTGCATGGCATTCTCACGCGTCTGGTGGAATTCCATAAGCAGGAAATCAAGGAAAACACGCCGGAAGATGTATCGCAGATGCTGTCCGCCCTGAAACGTCCCCAGAGCAGCCGCAAGAGCAAATCCAGCCACGGAGTGCTGGTGGAGGGAGAAAGCGGTCTGATGGTCAGGCTGGCCCGTTGCTGCAATCCCATACCCGGTGACCCGATTACAGGCTATATCACCAGAGGCCGCGGCGTTTCCGTACATCGGACGGATTGTCCCAATGTACTGATGGATACTGATTTGAGCAGGATGATTGAAGTCAGCTGGGATGTGGGGCTTGATAAGCAGTACAAAGTGGAGCTGGAAATCGTCTGCAATGACAGAAGCGGCATTCTGGCAAATGTCTTGGCCGTGCCCACGGAAATGAAAATCAACATTCACAGCATCAACGCCAATCCCAATCGCAGTACCAAAACTTCCACGATTCTGCTGGGGCTTGATGTAAACAGCTCCACGCAGGTCAAGCAGATTATAACCAAACTGCGCCGGGTGAAGGATGTTTACAGTGTAGTGCGAAAAATGGGCAGCAATCCGAATCTGTGATTTGTCAGCTGGCGGATTTTCTGTTATACTAGGTGTATTTGATTAGTGTATATTGTTTGTGTATTATAACACCATAGTAGGAGAACTATTCGCATTATTATAGAATGAAGGGGTTGGGTTTATGGCACAGACATTCACCATGGAAGACTTAAAAAAGCGTTTGCAGGCACGGCAAAACAAGATGACGCCGCAGCGTCAGACGGTACTGCAGGTGTTTTTGGACCATCCCGGCGAGCACCTTTCCGCAGAGGATGTTCATGGTATTCTGCGGCAGGGCAAATCCGAAATTGGTCTGGCCACAGTCTATCGCAGTCTGGAACTGCTGTCTGAATTGGATATCCTGCAAAAAATGGAATTTGGCGACGGCTGCAGCCGTTATGAAGTCAATACCACAGACCCTTCGGAGCATCATCATCATCACCTTATCTGCACAAGCTGCGGCAAGGTGACGGAATTTGAAGATGACCTGCTGGAGGA
>JAGAYB010000232.1 GCA_017940705.1 Selenomonas sp.
CTCTTGAAACCTTATGTTGCCGAAGACCTCGTGAAAAAGCTCAAGGCTGCTCTGGATATTCCTGTGGAACTGCACACCCACTGCACCTCCGGTTTTGGTCATGCGACTTACCTCAAAGCCATCGAAGCCGGCGTAGACATCATCGACACGGCTCTGGCACCCTTCTCCTCCGATACGTCCCAGCCCTGCACGGAAACCATGGTTCGCGCCCTTGAAGGCACGGAATACGACACGGGTATCGACGTACAGAAACTCACGCCGATTTCCAAGCACTTCCTCGAAGTGAAGAAACGCATTATCAATGAATTCAACCTCAAAGGCTACTTTGACATCAATCCCAACGTGCTGGACTTCCAGATTCCGGGCGGTATGCTCTCCAATCTGGCCAACCAGCTCAAAGAAGCCGGCATGGAAGACAAATATCAGGAACTGCTCGACGAAATGCCGCGCGTCCGCAAAGACCTCGGCTATCCGCCGCTTGTTACTCCGTCCTCCCAGATTGTGGGCACCATGGCTACCTTCAACGTCATGAGCGGCGAGCGCTACAAGATGGTTCCGAAAGAATTCAAGGATCTCGCCCGCGGCAAGTTTGGCCGTACGCCGGTAGCTATCGACAGAGACTTCCTCACCAAGACTTTGGGCATTGCTCCCGAGGACATCATCGAGGACTGCTCCGTAGAAGATGCCAAGGCCAAGACCTTTGCCGAATTCGAGGCAGAATTGAAGGAAAAAGGCTTCCTCAACCCGTCCGAAGAAGATGTGCTCTCCTATGCACTCTTCCCTCAGGTTGCCGAAGAATTCTTCCAGAAGCACTATCAGAAGGTTACGGCTTACAAGCGCGGCTAACCCCTCAAATATATTCCAAGTCAAAAAAAGAAGTAGCAGGACCGATGGTCTTGTTACTTCTTTTTATTTTAGAACATATCTCGTTTCCACAAGGCATAAGCCCCGGTGATGCTGATGCCGAAAGCAATCAGCATGATGTATAGGAATCCATATCTGTCCTCGGTAAAAGGTACGGGCACGTTCATGCCAAAGAAACTGGACACCACGGTGGGAATAGCGATGATAATAGTCATGGCAGCCAGAAATTTCATCACCAGATTCTGATTGTTGGCAATTATGGAAGTAAAGGTATCAGCCATCCGCGCCAGAATCTTGCTGTACATCTCCACCATTTCCTTGGCCTGCTTATTCTCGATAATGACATCTTCCAGCAAATCCTCATCCTCTTCATAGGCCTTGAGGATAGGCGTCAGGGCAGGATTATTGCGCATGCGCAGGAGTTTATCCAGCACCGCGCCATTGGAACGGATGGCGGCATTAAAATACGTCAGGCCCTTTTGCAGTTCCAGCAGGCGCAGGATTTCACTGTTCTTCATATCATGGCGCAGCTGGTTTTCAATATCATCAGAACGCTTGCTGATTTGGCGCAGGTAGCGCAGATAAAAACTGGCCGACTTGTACAGAATCTGGAAGAGGAATCTGGTCTTCTTGTAAGTACGGAAGAGCTTGGCCGTCCGCTCATTGAACTCTGCCATAACAGGCGTTTCTTCCAGACAAACGGTGATGATGTAGTCCTCACTGATGATAATAGCCAGTGGCAGGGCATCGTAGCTGTCGTCACCACGGTTCACCGCCACATTGGTCAGAACCATGACGGAGTCATCTTCTATGTCCGTATGGGAGCGTTCCTCATCATCCAGTGCCGACCGCAGAAAGTCAGGGTCAACCTCCGTGAGATTGCTGACCACTTTCAGCTCGTAAGGGGTGGGGTCGACAATGTTTATCCATGCCCCGGACTCCAAGGTCTTCAGGGTCAGTTTTTCCAGTGGCCCACTTTCCATGGACTTGTAAATTTCAAGCATGGTTATCTCCTCTCTATGGGAGGAACCTGCTCACGCCACCAGCATTACAGCGGTCAGGATAACGGAGTAAGTTCCCCATGTTTTTAATGTGCATCGTTTAGGGTTTGCCGTATCGGGGTGGTCATCCATTATCCTCACCAGCCTTTCTGTCAGTATTTTTCCGCATTCAATTATAACGCTAAATTATCCATTTTACTAGAGGTAAAATGGATAATTTAGCGTTTCGTCGGACTTGTCCCGGCATAACGCCGTGGTTCAGATTTTGCCAAAGGCAAAATATAAAATCCGGGAAGCTTTAAACTCCCCGGAAAACAGCTGCTCATTACAGTTTAAACTTATTGATGGCATCCTGCATATCCGCTGCCAGCTGTGCAAGTGAATGTGAAGCTGCGGCAATCTCTTCATTGGAAGCCGACTGCTGCTCTGTGGAGGCCGAAATAGTCGATGTATGCTCCGCTGTCTTGCGGCTGATACTGTCGATGGAATCCACCGCTTCCACGATGTGACCGGCACCTGTGGATACGGAATTTACAGAAGCGCCGATTTCGTCAATCTGATTTTTGATGTCATTGACCTGCCGCATGATATCCTGGAACTGCTCACCAACATTGCGGATGGCTTCCGTCCCGGACTCAACTTCGGTCTTGCCCTCTTCCATGGCCTTTACAGCATTGACCGTATCATTCTGTATGGTGAGGATACGCGCCTTTATCTGCTCTGCCGATTCCTGAGATTCAGCCGCCAGCTTTCTGACTTCATCGGCGACCACCGCAAAGCCGCGTCCATGTTCACCGGCCCGGGCAGCTTCAATAGCCGCATTGAGCGCCAACAGATTGGTCTGGTCGGCAATCGCCGAGATGGCCTCGACAATCTGACCGATTTGCTGGGAGCTTTCGCCCAAGGTTTTGACCACCGCAGCAGAGTTCATAACGCTGTTTTCGATATGATTCATCTTGGCGTTGGCATCATTCATGAGGAGCTCGCCACGCTTGGCGGCTTCCGACGTGGTCATGGCAGCCGCCGTAACCTTTTTGGTCTTTTCCGTCATGGTGGTGATGTCTGTAAACACGCTGTCCACATTCTTCTTGGCCCCGTCAATATCGGCAAGCTGCTTATCCATGCCTATGGACACCTCGCCGATGGTTTCTGCCACATGCACCGACGCATCAGCCGACTGCTGGGCATTGGCAGTGAGCTGTTCCGAGGAGGCCGCTACCTGCTCAGAAGTCGAAGCCATCTTGGCGATAAGGTCATGCAGATGCTCCTGCATGGTATTAAAAGCACTGGTCATGGAGCCGATTTCATCACCGGAGGTAACGGGCAGTTTTTGCACGCGCAGATTGCCGTCAGCCAGCTGCGAAGCCTGATTTTCCAAGGCAACGATTGGTTTGGTGATACGCCGTGAGAACGAAAGGCACATCCCCACAATCAGGATAAAGCCCACGACAATGAGTACACCGTAGATAAGACGCATACGATTCAGGGGCGCAAAGACAAAATCTGTCGGCACCGCCATGGCAATGAGCCAGCCCGTGGTGGGCACAGTCGTATAAGCCAGCATCTGGTTGACACCATCGGCATCATCGTAAACAAAATAGCCGCTGCCGCTCTGGAACATGGAATCCAGCTTATCACCTATGCCCTTGATATCGCGAGCCTCAGACATGGGCTGCTCCTTCCCGGAAGTTGCCAGCAGCTTGCCTGTCTTTTCA
>JAGAYB010000032.1 GCA_017940705.1 Selenomonas sp.
GGGGCCCTATGTTGAGGTTTTGGCACAAGGAGCAGAAGATACCGTGCAAGAATTTTTACAGGCCATTGCTCAGGAACCGCCGGAACGGGCCAGCATTCTCAAAATAGACAGCCAGCCCCTCGACCTCCCGGAAACGTATCAGGATTTTCGGATTATCGACAGCGCCAAAGAACAGGGCGCTATCTTTGTGTCGCCGGATATCGCCACCTGCGATAAGTGCCGGCAGGAACTTTTTGATAAAAATGACAAGCGCTACCTGCACCCCTTCATCAACTGTACTGCCTGCGGTCCACGGCTGACCATTCTTGACTCCATGCCCTATGACAGGGAACGCACCAGCATGGGGGAATTTCCCCTGTGCCCCTCCTGTCAGGAAGAATACACCAGTCCGGCAACGCGGCGTTATGATGCCCAGCCGGTCTGCTGCAATGACTGCGGCCCGGAAGTTTACATTATCGGGGAGGAAGATGTACGCGGTGCTGCGGCCATCACCCGTACCCGTAAGACCATCATCGACGGCGGCATTGCCGCCATAAAGGGCATCGGCGGTTTCCATCTCTGCTGCGACGCCGCTAATGCCGCAGCCGTGACCAGATTACGCCAGTTAAAGCACCGCCCTGTAAAACCCTTCGCCCTGATGGCCAGAGATATGGCTGTCATTGAACGGGAATGTGAACTTGAGGCAGGTCAGGCCGAAATGCTGACAGGCCATCAAAAGCCCATTCTCCTGTTAAAAAGGAAAATGACAGGCCGCATTGCCGACATAGTGGCTCCCGGCAATCCAAAAGTCGGCATCATGCTGCCCTATACGCCGCTGCACATGCTGCTCTTTGACTATCCCGACGGGCTCGCCATGCCCGACACGCTGATTATGACCAGCGGCAATCCGGCCGGTGCCCCTATCTGCCGTGATGATGAAGGCGCTATCTCTGCCCTCAGCGGTTTCTGTGATTTAATGCTCTCCCACAACCGCAAAATCCGCATCCGGGCAGACGATACGGTCATGGACTGGCTGGATGGCCAGCCCTATATGATTCGCCGCAGCCGCGGCTTTGCCCCCCTGCCCTTTATGCTGGACACGGATTTTCACGGCGCAGTTCTGGGCATTGGCGGCGAACTGAAAAACACCTTCTGCGTTGCCAGCAGCAATATCTTTTATCCCTCTCCCTATGTCGGCGACATGAGCGACTTGCGCACCATGCAGGCTCTAAGGGAAACCATCACCCGGCTGACCACGCTGCTGGAAACCTCCCCCCGGATTGTGGCCTGCGATATGCACCCCCGTTACAACACCGTGACCATTGCTAAAGAACTGGGACTGCCCCTGTTCCCTGTCCAGCATCATTACGCCCATATCCTTGCGTGTATGGCCGAAAATGATTATACCCGGCCGGTCATTGGCGTGTCCTTTGACGGAACAGGCTACGGCACTGACGGCACGATTTGGGGCGGCGAATTTCTCCGGGCTGATTTATCGGGCTTCACACGTCTGGGTTCCATTTCTCCCTTCCGTCAGGCCGGTGGTGACAAAGCCAGCCGTGAAGGCTGGCGCATAACCCTCTCCCTTATCTATGACTTGCATAAGGACAGGGAAAAAACCGCCGCTATTGCCAAAAGCCTGCACCTCTGCTCCCAATCTGACGCCGAGGCCATGTTCTTCATGCTAGATAACAATATCAACACCATTGCCAGCACCAGCGCCGGACGTCTCTTTGATGCTGTCAGCGCCCTGCTGGGTATCCGCACAAGTTCTACTTTCGAGGGCGAAGCCAGTATGTATTTGGAATTTGCCGCCCAAAGCTGGCAGGATAACCATGCCGCAGACCTCCACGAGTCGCCTTCAAGGGAATCCACCGCGCAGCTGTTTGCCTGTCTGCTGCAGCAGCGGCTGGCAGGCGTAAATACCGCCAGACTTGCCTGGGAATTCCACTGCGGCCTTGCCCAAATAATCACAGATTTCTGCGTAACGGCCAGAGCTGATACCGGTCTTGATACTGTCGCCATCTCCGGCGGCGTATTCCAAAATCATTTGCTTACGGAGATGGTCAGCCGTCTCCTGCGGCAAAAGGGCTTTAACCTGCTGCGCCACAGCCTTATCCCTCCAAACGACGGCGGTATCTGTCTGGGGCAGGCTCTGGCTGCCATGTATCATCTAAATCACAAAGGAGCTTCCGCATGCTGATAAGTATTGGCCAGCTGCTGGCCTACACTCTGGTACAAACCTTTGGGGTGTCCATCTTCACCCTGTCCCTCTATCGCCTAAAAAAAACAGGCGGTGTCTACCGCCTGCGTTCATTTTTCTATCTGCTGCTGGTTAATGCCGCCGGAGCCATGACTTTCGGACTGGAAGCCTGGCTGCAAACCAGCAGGCCTGTAGCTGCCGGACTATTTATCTTAGGCATTCCCTTCATGCTTATCAGCCATCTTTGGTTGTTTTTAAAATCCCGTTGAAATCATTTGTATAAAGGAGACACTTATGGCTTTAAATATGCCTCAACATTACTACAGTAAACTTATGCGCGCCATTGTGGAATTTGATATGATACAGGATGGCGACCACATTCTTTTGGGCATTTCCGGCGGCAAGGACAGCATTTTTCTGGCCTATGCCATGACCATACTGCAGCAGCGGCTGCAAAAGAATTTTAAATTGTCCGCCCTGACCATCAATCCCCTGTTCAAAGATGAACAGGGACGCCCAGCGCTCTTTGACATTGACAGAGCCCGGAGCTTTATGGCCGGGCTGGGCATACCCTACGATATCATTGATGTGGATATCGCCGGCACCATCGCCGCCACACCTGACAAAAATCCCTGCTATACCTGCGCGTTTTTCCGCCGGGGCGCCATCAACCGCTACGCCACAGAGCATGGCGTAAATAAAATCGCCTATGCCCACCATCATGACGATGCCGTGGAAACCTTTCTGATGGGCCTTTTGTACTCTGGACAGCTCCACACCTTTACCCCGGTAACATATCTTGACAGAACTAAGCTGACCGTTATCCGCCCGCTCGTTTACTTCCGGGAAAAAGAAATCCGCAAGGCCATAAAAATCCATGGCTTTGACCCGGTAAAATCACCCTGTCCCCATGACGGTCACACCGTCCGGCAGGAGGTCAAGGAACTTATCGCCAGACTGGAACCACAGATTCCCGACCTCTACGACCATTTAGGTTCGGCCATGCGGCAGGGCGCCTTGAAAGAACTATGGCCGGCAGCCAAAAGCCGTCAGGAAATGCGTCAGACATATTTTGCCTATAAAAATAAATAATTACTTGCCCAAGTCACGTTACGCTTTATGCACAGCGGTGATTTGGGTATTTATTTTATCGAGCAAATCCTTTAGTTCCTTATTCTCCGTCAATTTATAAGCAATATCTAAAAAATACACCGCATGCTCATACTTCTTATTGGCAAGCATACTCTTCCCGTACTGCATAGCGGTTTCAATAATACCGGCGTCCGGGCCGATGGGGAAACCGTACTTTTTACCGTAAGAAGCCATTGCACCAATGGACGGTCTCTGTGCCGTCCCCTGCGTCTCGTCATGTATGTATTTCAGCTCTGCCTCTGCCTGATAGCGCCCTTCGGCATCAGCAAAACTCATGCTGAGCAGATAGCAGCCTACCGCCTCATCCCACATCTGCTTTTCCACGAAATAATAGCCCAGATTGCGATAGCCATGGGCTATCTCTCGGCGCTTATAGGAAATCGGGAAAATAGCTGTTGTCAGTTCCTTGAATTTTTCCCAATCCTTGCGCTGCTTGAAAATCTCCGCATGCTCAAAAGCTATGTCCGCGCTCATGGGATTCCAGTCCATAGCCACGGCCAGCGCCTCCTCGGCCTCATCCAGCCTGCCCAGCTCCAGCAGCACGGAACCATACATGGCATACAGCCGGTTCAGCGGTTCTTCAATATCTGCCACCTGCACCTTTAGATTACGGCTCTGAAACATCACCATTTCCATCAGGGTATTAAAATCATAATAATCCGCCCGGCCGTCATTATAGAGATTCAGCCCTTCCAGCTTCTCTATTTCCGTCTTGAGGACGGCTGCTGCCTGTTCGGCCTGCTCATGCTGGCATAAATCCACCGCCTGCGTGAGTTTTTCATTTATCTCCTTTGTCAGTACACTGCTTTGCAATCTTTCTGCGCCTCCTGTCAGCCAAGAAAAAGCCATGCCGCAATTGCGGCATGGCCTCTTTTATTTTAGGCTTTGACGAGCTTATAGTATTTCTTCTTGCCCTTTTTGACGATGGCTTCGCCATCCTTAAAGTCTGCTGCCGTCAGCACATAATCCGGGTCGCTGACTTTCTCATCGTTGAGAGACAGACCATTCTGCTGAATCAGACGGCGGCCCTCACCCTTCGAGGCAAATACACCGCCTGCCACGAGACATTCCAGCAGTTTTTTGCCCTCTGCGCCCTGAACCTCGGGGATGTCCGCACCGGCACCGCTGCCGCCAAACATGGCCTCAGCCGAAGCCTTGGCCTTTTCGGCCTCTGCTTCACCATGCACGATTTTCGTTACCTCATAGGCCAGAATTGCCTTAGCCTCGTTGATAGCCGAATCCTTGAGCGCACCTAAGCGGCGCACTTCGTCCATGGGCAGGAAGGTGAGCAGGGACAGGCATTTTTCCACATCGGCATCATCCACATTGCGCCAATACTGGTAGAACTCATAGGGGCTGGTCTTTTTGGCATCCAGCCACAGAGCACCACCGGCTGTCTTGCCCATCTTCTTGCCATCGCTCTTGGTGAGCAGTTTGTTGGTAAGGCCGTAGACTGCCGTATTGTTCTTGCGGCGGTTGAGCTCCACACCGGCAATGATATTGGACCACTGGTCATCGCCGCCCATTTCCAGCTTGCAGCCATAACGGCGATTAAGCTCCAGAAAGTCATAACCCTGCATGACCATGTAGTTAAATTCCAGAAAGGTAAGTCCCTTGTCCCAGCGCTGCTTGTAGCACTCGGCAGCCAGCATGCGGTTGACCGTAAAGCAGGCCCCCACTTCACGCAGCAGGTCGATGTAATTCAGCTTGCGGAGCCATTCACCGTTATCCACCATGATGGCTTTGCCATCGCTGAAGTCAATAAAGCGGGAAATCTGCTCCTTAAAGCATTCACAGTTATGGGCAATATCCTCATCCGTAAGCATCTTACGCATATCGGTACGGCCGGAGGGGTCACCTACCGTGCCAGTACCGCCGCCCACCAGACAGATGGGGCGATGACCGGCGCGCTGCATGTGCGCCATAGCCATCAAAGCAATGAAATGACCGGCATGCAGGCTGTCCGCCGTGGGGTCAAATCCTATATAGAAAGTCACGCGTTCCTTATCAAATAACTCTCTCAGTTCTTCTTCATTAGTACATTGGGCGATAAAGCCGCGTTCCTGTAATGTGTCAAATACGTTTGCCAACAAACTCTCTCCTTCTGGTATATTAGGAACTGTTCATGAATAAATTTTAGCTTCGACTTGTCTAAATCTTAAAATTTATTTATTGCCAGTTCCTTAGTTTCTGCCCTTGCCTACACTGGCTCCCGGCTCCGGTGCCGCTACCGGCGGTGCAGCCGGCGTATTGACCGGCTTATTGTCGCCGCCGGACGGGGTTGCCTTGGCTTTATCCGCCGCATTGTTTTTATCCTTCGCATCGGGAACCTTTTTGTCGGTCTTCTTCTTGTCGTCCTTCTTCTTGAGTTCCTGTTTCTTATCGTCCTCAAGTTCACCGACGCCGCCATAATTGCTGGACCTTGACCCGTCAAAATTCTTAGCCGGCATCTGCGCCGTTGCCTTCTTCATAAAGGCCTGCCAAATCTCTGCCGGAAGCATACCACCCATAATGCCCCGAGTCGGGGTATTGTCATCGTTGCCAATCCAGACCCCTGCCACCAAATCAGGCGTATAGCCTACAAACCAGGCATCGTTGTAATTACTGGTAGTACCTGTCTTGCCAGCAGCCGGACGGCCGATATTGGCGCGTGTGCCTGTGCCTTTCTTGATGACATCCTCCAGCATATCCGTAAGGGATGCGGCGCTGGCCTCGCTTACGACACTGCGCTGCTTGGGCTCATTCTGCTCCAAAACCTTGCCATTGCGGTCAAGAACCTTGACAATGACCACAGGCTCCACATGTACGCCCTTATTGGCAAAGGTTCCATAAGCACTGGTGATTTCCAGCGGCGTTACCCCCTTGGTCATACCGCCCAAGGACGTAGCCAGCTGTCTGTCATTTTGCGGCCCTTCCAAAACAAAGGTGCTGATGCCCATTTCCTGAGCATAGTAGATAGGCTTGTCAATGCCCAGCTTTTGCGCAATCTTGACCGTTGGCACGTTCATGGAATGACGGGCCACCTCACGCATGGTGACTTTGCCACTGAAATTGCCGCTGGCATTTTGCGGACGCCAGCCATTGATATCAATGGGGCTGTCGTTAATCACCGTATTAGGCGTAAACTTATTTTCCAGAGCCGCAATAAACACAAAAGGCTTAAACGCCGAACCCGGCTGGCGTACAGCCATGGTTGCCCGGTTAAACTGGTCATTGCCGCGGCCGCCCACCATGGCCTTTACATAGCCGTTATGGGGGTCAATAGCCACCAGCGCCATCTGGGGCTGTGCCAGACCATTGCCATCAGTCTTATATGTCGGCAGCTTACTAACCGTCTCTTCTGCTGCCTTCTGCATATCCACATCCAGCGTGGTATAGATTTTCAGGCCTTCTTTATATACAGCGTCTGCACCGTATTTATCAATCAGCTGCTGGGTTACATAGTCGATAAAATAAGAAGCCACCGTCTTATCGGTGCTCTTGGCCTGTTTCACCAGCTTCATATTTTCTTTTTTGGCCTTCTCCGCCGTTTCCCGGTTGATATAGCCGTATTTTTCCATCTGGTCAAGAACGACAGCCTTACGCTCCTGAGCCGCCTGCAGATTATTCATCGGTGAATAATAGTTCGGGCTTTTGGGAATGCCTGCCAGCATCGCGCACTCGCTGAGGTCAAGCTGCTCCACATCCTTGCCGAAGTAAGTCTGCGCCGCAGCCTGCACGCCATAAGCGCCCTGACCAAAGTAAATCTGATTGAGATACATCTCCAGAATTTCCTTTTTGGTATAC
>JAGAYB010000233.1 GCA_017940705.1 Selenomonas sp.
TGCTCTTCATCTTGAAATATCCCTCCCTGCACACTTTACATAAAAATAAGTAACAATTTCCTTTGTTTCTGTATGTATTTCGACATCGAAAAATAAACTCCTTTTAAATTACAGACTTTTAATCATATACAAATACTGCTAGAATGAAAATAATCTCAATCTCAAGGAGCCGATATTTATGTCGCAAAATATATTGAATCATTTTGACGAACAGGGGCAGGCCGTTATGGTGGATGTCAGCGGCAAAGCCCCCACTGTGCGCACCGCAACAGCTTCGGGGCTTATCAAAGTAAGCCCTGCGGTCTATGAAGCCATCGCCCGGGGAACCGCTGCCAAGGGCGATGTCTTGGGCGTTGCCCGGATTGCCGGCATTATGGCCGCCAAGAATACCAGCAGCGTCATTCCCCTCTGCCATCCCCTGCCGCTGAGCAAGTGCATCCTTGACTTTGAGCTGCTGTCTTCGCCCTGTGCTGTCAAGGCCACGGCTGTCGTCAAGGTCACCGGTCTTACCGGCGTAGAGATGGAGGCCCTGCACGCTGTCAGCGTGGCCCTGCTCACCATTTACGATATGTGCAAGGCCATCGACAAACGCATGGAAATCAGCGATATCCATCTCGATAGTAAAAGCGGCGGCAAGAGCGGTGAATTCAGCCGCTAAAAAATTGACCAGTCAGAATCTGACTGGTCAATTTTTATATGCTTACAAACTGCCCTTTACCAAGGCATTGGCTTCTTCGATAACCTGATGAGCCAGGTCAATGGCCTCACCGCTGATACGCATGCACTTATCGGGATTATGGAAACCGTTGCCGTTTTCAGCGGCTACCCAGTCCCAATACCACTGTGCTTCGCGCAGTTTCAGGCGCGTAGCTGCCAGCTGATTGTCATTCGCACCGGCATCCATAGCGGCCTTTACGGCCAAATGGGCTTTGGCCACCGTCTGGCCTGCCAGCCTTTGCAGCTTGAAGTTGTTGTCATGGATGGTCTTTACCCGGGCAATCAGCGTTTCCTTGCTTTCATCGTGACATTTGAGGCAGGAAACCTCTACCGTCTTTAACGGACTGGTCATCCAGTGAGAAGTATACTTCTGGCCGTTCTCACGCATATACGGCATGTGGCAGTCCACACAGGTCACACCGGCATCGGCATGTACGCTGGTCGTCCAGATTTCAAAATCGGGATGCTGGGCTTTGAGCATCGGCGTTTTGGAATCGGGGTGAATCCAGTCAGCCGTGAAACCGCCGGCTGCACCGCTCTGATACCACTGGAACTGTTCTTCCGGCTCCCAGCCGCCGATAAACGGATGACGTACACGGCCGTCTTCCTTCATAAAGTAATACTCGTTATGGCACTGGCCGCAGACATAGCCGCGCATCTCATTATGCGAAGCCTTGGTAACATCAATCCCCTTCATAGCCATGGATTCCACAAAGCCCTGCTGATAAATACGCAGTTCCATGGTATCCGGGTCATGACAGCTGGAGCAGCCAAAATAGAGGTCTGTACCTTCTACAGTATCTTTGTTGGTGTAAGGCGGCGTGGCTTCCATAAACGGCTTGCTGGCAAAATCCCAGCCGCTTTCCTTGTACCACTTGTCATACATCCATGAGCCCTTGCAGACTATGCAGTTGCCCTTTTGGGGAGGAATGCGCTGGGAGTTCAGCTGGTCAACACCGGCCCAGGTATGGCCGCGAGCCACATCATACTGCACGGAAAACTTATAGCCCTTGAAATTTTCCTTAATCTCCGGCTGCATTTCGATATAGGATTTCCCCGGGTCACTGCCGCCGTAGCCGGTAGGCGACTCGCCACCCATATTGTTCTTCATATACGATTTATATTCCAGCGGATAGGCTTCTTTATAAGCCTCCTTGCCCACATGGGCGTAATTCTCGTGGGAGATTTTCGCCAACTTGACGCTGTTGTCATTGGGGGCCGCTCCCAAACGCACCACCACAAAGCCGAAGAACAGGACACAGACGGCCACAATCCCGGCTAGTATTTTCTGTAGCTTACTCAACTTTTATCCCCCCTTCGAGATGGTTGGCACCATGAGCGATACGGCTATGGCATTTCATGCAGTCCGCCCCCGTATCCAGATTCTCCCCGATGGCAGCATGGACACCGCCCATCGTATTCTCATGGCAGCGCAAGCAGTTTCCGTTCACTGTTTTCCTGCCGTCAGCTGACAGCTTGATGTGCGCCGGATAGTCCCTGAGCACTGCATGATAGGTATCCACCATGCCCGTGCGGCCCTTTTCAATCATGTAAATGGCCATATTGTCGTGAGGCAGATGACATTCCACACAATCCTGCCTGCTATGGGTTGACTTGGCAAAGGCAGCCGCCTCTCCCTTCATGGCGTGGCAGGAACCGCAAAAAGCAGCCGACCCGGAAAAGGACATCATGCCGGCACCAATGCCGCAGACCATAAGTCCGATAATGAAGCCTGCTGCCAAACAGGTCAAAGTGTGTTTGGTGAAAAATTCCTTGACTTCCACTTCCGCTCCCCTCCTCTCATTTGCCATCATTATAACACTGTTCAGAAAAGTCTGATGTTGCGCAGGCAACATACGAAATAAAATTTATCAAAAAATAAATCTGTGCTACAATAGGAGATATCATTTTATATTTTGGAGGCATTTGCCATGCTTTTATACGTCCTCGCAGTTTTGGGACTGATACTTTTAGGACTGCTGTACCGTTATCTGCCCAACAAAAAAATCTTCGCCTGCTTTTGCCTGAGCCTGCTCATCGCCGGAAGCATTGCCTATAAATTCCACCCCGTTCCCGAGGAACCAGCTCCCGTCCCCATGAGTGAACAGGAACTATATGAGCTCCAACAGCAGCAACAGATTTTTGCCGTCTGGTATGCCGAATATCAGCGCAATCTGGAGGAGCTTGACCGCAACTGGCAGTGGTACCATCACATCATCGAAAATTTCAAGGAAGACCAAATCAGCATTCAAACCACCTTCGTCCGTCTCAAGCAGCTTGACCAGGACAGCCAGAATCTCCGTAACCGCATTGCCCTGCACGCTCCGCCAGTCGCGCTGAACGATGCCTGCTATGATCTGCTGACGGAGGTCGTGAACAAGACCAATGCCTACGCTGAGGCACAGTACCGCACCATCGCCCTGACCCGGACAGCTGCCGACCCTGCCAATCTCAAAACCGACAATCAGGCAGAACAGAGCAGAATGCTCCAGACCATCATGATACGCGAATCGCCCGTCGGACTATATACTGCCAAGGAAATTTCCGCCATTCGCCATTATCTGGATATCCCCAAAGAAGAAGTCAGCCAGTAAGGATTATGCGCAACACAAAGTCCGGTATCCCTTTTCTAAAGCGTTTAACGCCAAGCGTCCAAGCGTAAAAAAAGGAATACCGGACTTAATTTATTTTTATTCAGCGGGCCAGCGCAGCGCGTCTTTTGGCCCGCAGTTTATACCACACCATCGGGGCAATCAGCAAAGGAACACCTGTGAAGAATGCCTCCTGCAGATCGGGGGTGAAGGCCATAATCACCAGACAGATGACCTGCGCCCAAATACCGAACAAGGTCACATAAGGGAACAATGGCGTTTTATACTGCAAGTTATCCACCGTCCCGGCTGCTATCATAGCCTTGCGGCTGCGGTACTGGCTCCAGCAGATGGAAATCCAGGCAATAGCCCCCGTAAAGCCCGACACCGCGAGCAGATACGTGTAAACAACCGAATCAGGGTTAAAGGCGTAAAGCATGATAACCGCCCAGCAAGCACAGATGGACAGCCAGATAGCCCGTGAGGGCATGCCGTTTTTATTGAGGCTGCCAAAGCTCTTGGGCGCCATATCCATTTTGGCCAGAGCGTGCATCGCCCGGGCAGCTCCGTAAAGACCGGAGTTGGAACAGGAAATAGCCGCGGTCAGAATGACGAAGGCGAAGAAAGCACCAAAGCCCGTAAAGCCGTACTGATTAACGGCTGCGGCAAAAACACTTTCCTCAAGGCTTGCCTTATCCCATGGCAGGATGGAAATCAAAAGGGATATCGGGATAATGTACAGCGCAATAATACGCCATGTCACATTACGCACCGCCACGGGAATGCTTTTGGCCGGATTCTCACATTCACCGGCAGCAAGGCCGATGATTTCCGTCCCCTGAAAATTAACCAGAATAATGACCATGGTCAGCACAATGGACCAGTACCCGTTAGGCGCAAAACCACCGCTGCCCAAAAGGACGCTTGTGCCGATATATCCCTGATCACCGATGACACCCAGGCAAATCAGCCCGGCCACCACACTAAAGGCCACCAGCGCTATGATTTTTACCAGCGCCAGCCAAGATTCACTCTCGCCGAACTTATCGACATGAAACAGATTTATGCAGGTCACCAGCAGGCTGAAAAACACCGCCCACCAAAGCTGGCTCACTGCCGGCAAAAAAATATTCATAATGATGCCTGCGGCAATCATTTCGGAAGGAACATAAGCTACCCATGTAACCCAATAGGCCCAGCCAACACCACAGGCCCATGCCGGAGAAATATGCTCCCGGGCATAGGTGACGAAGGAACCGGAAATCGGTTTTTCCACTGCCAGCTCCGCCAGACACAACATAACACACAGGACGATAATCCCTCCCAGCAGATATGCCAGCACTGCTGCCGGGCCTGCCTGCTCAAGGACATAGCCTGTTCCGAGGAAATAGCCGCTGCCGATGACGCCCCCAAGGGAAATCAGCTGCAGATGCCTGTTTTTCAGCCCTCTGTTCATTTTCGTTTCGTTCATGACCTTATTAACACAACCTTCCCAGCGCCGCTGCCTGTCTGTGATTTGTATAGCCTCTGCCATCCGCGGCGCTTCAATTTATTACGTTAAGAATACTACAAAATATCGGCAATTACCATAAAAATTTTATCATTCGTTTATTTTTTTCCATGTTATAATATTTATAAAAATTTTGCACAAAATCAGGAGGCTTTATGCATACCTACCGCACCATTGAAGAGCAGGACGACCGCATCGAAACCACATACGAAATCCAGAAATCAAAATTCATCACCCATCTGGCTCATGTCGAAACAGAAGAAGCGGCCCGGGAATTTATTCAGGCCATGAAAAAACGTTACTTTGATGCCCGTCACAACTGCTCCGCCTATGTGCTGGGCGAAACCAGCGCCCAGCAAAAATCCAATGATGACGGTGAACCCGGCGGCACTGCCGGCAATCCCATTCTGGAAGCCATCAAAAAAAACGGGCTCACCAACATCGTCGTGGTGGTCACCCGTTACTTCGGCGGTATTAAACTGGGTGCAGGAGGGCTGATTCGCGCTTACTCACATGCGGCAGCCTGCGGCATCGAGGCCGCGACCATTCTGGAAATGACCCCCTTTGCCGAGCTGGCTGTCACCATCGGCTATGATTTGCTGGCCGCCTGCGAACATTATCAGCGGCAAAATGCCATCCGCAGTGCCGCGGCTGACTACAGCGACAACGTCACCCTCAACCTGCTGGTACCGCCTGCCGAAATTGAAGCCGTTGCGGCAGATATCACCAACCTCACCGCCGGACGGGCAAAAATAAAGCAGGGCGCTGAAAAACTCCTCGCCCTGCCTGTAAAAATTTAGTCTAAAATCTTTTCACCATGATAGATTTCGCCGCCAATGTCCGGTTTGGCTCCGTAACCAATCGCCCATTCACATTTGTACTTAATGGCCTGGGCGTGAATGACATCTATCTTGTCATGGGTGCGGACAATCTTCCCCGGCACCCCGACCACCAGTGAGTTTGGCGGAATAACGGCATTTTCCTTCACCAGGGCCCCGGCTGCAATGATTGAGCCGCGGCCTATTTTTGCGCCCGACAGCACCGTGGCATTCATGCCCACCAGTACATGGTCCTCAATCTCACAGCCATGAATGACTGCACTATGGCCGATGGTCACGTAATCGCCGATGATACAGGGATGCGCATCTGCCACATGCAGACAGGTCAAATCCTGCACATTGGAACACTCGCCAATCTGGATGTAGTTCACATCGCCTCTGGCCACCACGCCCGGCCACAGGCTGGAATACCTGCCCACCCGGACATCACCGGCCAGGAACACCTGAGGCGCTACAAAGGCTTCCTCATGAATCTGCGGACGAATCCCCTGAAAAACATCACTATTTAGCGTATACATGAACATCCTCCTAGTAAAATATGTGTCAGCCGTCATTTACCTGACTTTTCGCCAGTTCCAAAATGTCTGCCTGATTTTTGGTGCGGTCACCGGCTATACGGGCTGCAATATCTTCAGGCGAGCCCTCGGCAGCGGCAGAGACCGGTTCTTCTGCCGCAGGAGCTGCCGGCTGTTTCTTTTTATCCGCCGCCAGAGCCGCTGCCTCCATCTCCTCCTGCGTAAGGTCCGAGCCCGGCGTAGCCACATAAAACGGCTTTACCGTCAGCATTTCCATTTCCATTTTATTGCCGCCGCGAAAAACACGATGCCCTGTCTGTATAGGTTCTGACATACGCTCTCCCCCTGTCTGTCTTGCTTACATCTAAACCTATTTTTTCGACAGCAGCACAAAAAATTCCTGCCGTTACGGCAATATGAAAAATTAAAAAATCCGACCGCGCACGTTGCCTGTAAAGCGTTCAATTTCTTCCATAAAAGCCTTCCATTCATCCGGCATGGCTTCGCCGCGCAGGGTGTAACTGCCCTTGTCCTCGGAGCCGTCACGCCAGCTCAGCTTCCACTCCACCCGGGGCAGATAATCATCGGTCACGCCGTCGGGCTGTACCTTCCACTCGGCAGCATGCTCACCGATGCGCTCCAGCAGCAGCGGCACATTGCGCACAGAATCAAAGGCATGGCGCTCTGTCCCCAGCCCCTGCTTATGCCGGGTAAACACCAGAATATGTTTCCCGCGGTTGATAATCAGCTTTTCCGTCAGCCCGATTTTTTTCTGCTTGGGCAGATAGATGCTGCCGCCGGGATTTTCAATGGTATCGTGCAGAATCAGCGCCACCTGCTCCAGCTGGCGCACCCGGTGTATCTCCACGCCGGGAATTTCGTTCAGCAGGTCAATAAATGCTGCCCAGCTGCCGGGATGGGCATTATCGCCCACAATCCGGCGCGCACCGAGCTTGGAATCCTTAAAATACAGCCGCCACAGGCTGTGTACAGCCGGCGGTACCGGCGGCTGATAGCTGGCACGCCAGGCGCTGAGGTGCAGCTTTTCCAAGCGTCTCAGCCAGCGGCGGCCTCCGTCGAGCAGGGCAAATTCCTCTTTGCTCTCCCCCCGGGACACCTTGTAATAAAGCTGCCGCTCCCTTACCTGTATATCAACCTGCAGGTTCAATTCCTCAAAAGAAAACCGTAATTCCTCTAGCAATCTGTTTCGGCCTCCATTCCCACAATTCACGCTTTCTCATATATCATATTAAAAAGCCCGTGGCAATGCAAGAAAATATTGCCACGGGCTTTACTATTTGTTATTCACTTTCCCCAAACCTGCCCCATAAACTCATCGTAAACATCTTCCAGATGCTGGACGAGTACGCTGAGCATCAGCTGAATCATCTTGCTGTCAAAGGTATCTTCCACGAAGGGCAGGCAGATATCTAAATATACTTTGCCGTCCTTATGCAGGTAATACTTAAAGCTCTTGTACCGGGCATTCAGGTCGTTGAGGTATTCCTTGATACGGGGCTGCTTGTCCTCCGGCAGGCCGCTGATTATCTGGGTGCGGATAACCGTAAAAATGCTGGTGTCAATGAGGATAGCCATCGGCAGTATCTGCCCTCTGGCCTCAATCCGCGAACGGAACAGCACCGTAGCATAATCATCATCCATGGATTCGGTACTGAACACATTGATATTGTTCTCAATCAAAAATTCCTGAAACCGGACAGCTTTTTCATTGCTTTCCACACTTTTCTTCGTTGTTTTCTTCGGCATAGTCAAAATCCTCGTCTACATATCATATCAAAATGCAAAATAGCGGCAAGCATTATTATAGCTGATATCCTCCACCAGTTTCCCCAGCGTCTTCATATCGGCAGGATACTCGCCATTTTCCACAAGATTGCCGATGAAGTTGCACAGAATACGGCGATAATACTCATGCCGTGAATAGGACAGCAGCGACCGGGAATCGGTGGGCGTGCCGATGGTGTTGCCAAGTACCGACACGCTGGCCAGCGTAGCCAACTGTGCCTCAATGCCGGCCTTGTTGTTGTTGAACCACCATGCCGCTCCCTGCTGTACCTTCCCCAATACCTCTGAGCCGGTAAAGGAGGGCAGCAATGACGCAATGACGATATTATCCGCCGGATTCAAAGAACAGATAATGGTCTTGGGCAAATGGCCTTCCTTGTCCAGAGCATCCAAAAATCTGGCCAGCCCCGGAGCACAGTTATGGGTGTCCACAGCGTCAAAGCCGCTGTCCGTGCCTAAGGCCGCTACCCTTGCCGAGTTCGTATCACGCAGGGCCGAATAGTGCAGCTGCATTGTCCAGCCCCGGCGCGCATACTCCTCACCGAGGAACATGAGCATTGCCGTCTTATACTGTTCCATAGCCTGCTTGGACGGCTTTCCCTTGCCGTTGATGACCTTGCCCACCACGTCATCAAGCTCATACTCCTTGGCCGGAACAAACGCCATGTACGGCAAGGCATGGTCAGCAATCTGACAGCCCTGACCGGCAAAATAATCCAGCCTCTTTATGACAGCGTCACGGATATCCTGCATGGTGGAGACATCCTCCATCCCGGCAGCTTCGCCCAGTTCATAACGCATATAGGTATCCCAGCCGTCAACCTCGATATTCAGCAAATTGTCCGCCCGGAAGGTGGGCAGCACCTTGGCAGGACAGGTACCATCCTGCCGGATTTTCTGATGCCATTTCAAATCAGAGGCCGGATCGTCCGTCGTGCAGATAACCTGAACATTTGACTGCTTGATAATGCCCTGAGCGCGCATTTCCGCACTCAGCAGGCGTTCATTGCAAATCTCCCAAATCTTTTCCGCGTTTTCCCCATTTAAAACCAAATCACAGTCAAAATAACGTTTCAGTTCCAAATGGGTCCAATGATACAGCGGATTGCCAATCGCCCGTGACAGGCTTTCGGCAAAATACTGGAATTTTTCCCGGGAAGAAACCTCACTGCCGGAAACACAGCCCTCGTCCACCCCGTTGCTGCGCAGCAAACGCCATTTATAGGTATCCGACCCCAGCCATGCCTGAGCAATGTTGCGGAACTCGCGGTTCTCCGCAATTTCCCGGGGACTTATATGACAATGATAGTCATATATCGGCATAAGGGCGGCATGTTCATGGTAAAGATGCCTAGCCGTATCTGTCTGTAACAAAAAGTCTTCGTCCATAAATGCTTTCATAATCTAACCTCCCATAACGCCCTTGCCGGCCTGTTATGCCTTGCTGCCCAAGGTGGCCTTATAGTACAGGCACACGCACAGCACCGCAAAGACAATGCCCACAGGATAGGAAATAGCCGTGGACAGGGTCAGGCCTTCCGGCGCCTGCAGGATGTAGGTGCAGGAAACTGCCGACATAAAGGTCGCAGGCACAAAGGGAATCACCCAAGCGCTAGAACCTTTTTTCGTGCGATAGAGATAAACAGCACCGGTCCAAAGTACAATCATGGCCAGTGTCTGATTTGTCCAGGAAAAATAACGCCAGATGATGTTAAAGTCCATCTGTGACAGGATGCCGCCCACAGCCAGCAGGGGCACAGCAAACATCAGGCGCTTTGCCGCCTGTTCCTGATTGATGCCGAACCAGTCAGCAAGTGTCAGACGGGCAGAACGGAAAGCCGTATCGCCGGAAGTGATGGGGCAGGCGATAACGCCCAGCATAGCCAGCACTGCGCCGACACCTGAGCCCATAAAGCCCACACAGATATCATAAACCACCGTACCGGCACCGCCAGCCTTCATAGCTGCAGCCAGTCCGCCAGTACCATCATAGAAGGTCACACCGGCAGCTGCCCAAATGAGCGCGATAATGCCTTCGGAAACCATCGCACCGTAGAATACCGGACGGCCCAGACGTTCATCCTTCAGGCAACGAGCCATAATCGGCGACTGCGTAGAATGGAAACCGGAGATAGCACCGCAGGCAACCGTAATGAACATCAGCGGCCAGATAGGCATTTTGTCCGGGCCAGCCGGATGGAGATTCTGCAAGGTCATTTCCGGCATGGTGTGTCCGCCCACGCCAAAGAGCATGCCGCCCATGATGCCCAAAGCCATGACGATAAGGCAGATACCAAAAATCGGATAGAACCGGGCAATGAGCTTATCAATGGGCAGAAGCGTTGCCAGGAAATAATAAGCCAGTACGCAGGGCAGGACAATGGTCACTGCCACGCCGGTGAGTTTTGCCAAAAGTCCTGCCGGGCCCGTCATAAATACGGTACCCACTAATACCAGCAGCACGACGGAGAACACGCGCATAATCAGCAGCATGACCGGCCCCATGTGATGGCCGACTACCTCGGAGATACTCTTGCCGTCCTCGCGCAAGGAAATCATCCCGGACAGATAGTCATGGACAGCTCCGGCAAAAATCGTACCAAAGACAATCCAGAGATAAACGCTGGGCCCCCAGATAGCACCGCCCAAAGCGCCAAAGATAGGGCCAAGGCCGGCAATATTTAAGAGCTGAATCAAAAATACCTTCCATGTCGGCAAGGGAATGTAATCCACGCCATCATTATGCACCAAGGCCGGAGTCTTGGCATCAGTCGGGCCGAAGATGTTGTCTACGATTTTACCATAAACAAAATAACCAACGATTAAGGCGCACAAAGCAGCCAAAAAAGTAACCATGATTTTTCACCTCATTTAGCCATTCGATAGAATAATTGCAAACACTTTCGTTAAGCCGTCCCTGCCCTCCTTTGTATTGAATTGGCATTTATGCTATAATGTTTATTCGTAATTTGTCGGGCGAACTCCTGCCACGGCAAAAAGTTTTCTGTATTTTTTTACTAAAATGGAAAGGAGTTCTTTGTATGGAAATCCTCTTATTCTTATTGCTTGGTATAGGCGTAGGCACCTTCGGCACGCTGGTAGGCATTGGCGGCGGCCTCATCTGCGTACCGATATTCATATTGTTCTTGTCTCAGGGGACGGCGCATCCCTTCTTCCAGACGGCAGCTCAGATAACCGGCACGTCTCTGGTCATCGTCATGGCCAATGCCCTTTCGGGAACAATCGCCTACATCAGACAAAAACGCGTCTACTTCAAGGCGGCGGTTCCCTTCGCCATTGCCACCCTGCCTGGTGCTTTCTTCGGCTCCTACATCGTGGACAATTTCAATATGCCCATGCTGAACTTCTACTTCGGCGTGTTCTTGCTCTTCATGGCAACCATGATGTACCTGAACAGCCGCCGCAAGCCGCCCGTGGATGTGGACGGACTGCCGGAAGGCTTCACCTTCAATCAGTTCTGGGGCATTGCCTCCAGCTTCATCGTTGGTTTCCTCTCCAGCATCTTCGGCATCGGCGGCGGTGTTATCCATGTGCCCCTGATGATTTACCTCTTAGGCTTCCCGGTTCACATGGCCACCGCCACCTCGCATTTCGTACTGGCCTGCTCCTCCGCCTTCGGCGTAGTCTCCCACTTTCTGCTCGACCACATCATCTGGCTGCCGGCCATCTGCATTTCCATCGGTGCCGCCATCGGCGCCCAGATTGGCGCCAAAATCTCCAAGAAAACAAAATCCAAGGTCATCCTCGGCCTGCTGTCCTTAGCCATGTTCGCCCTTGGCTGCCGGCTGATACTCATGGGTAGCGCCCAATAAAATACATAATACGCGAAAAACGGTTGACAAGTCAAATAA